>NZ_JBMNVY010000098.1:0-488 GCF_049745435.1 Lactiplantibacillus sp. YT640 | reverse complement strand
GAACCTTTTCTGCCCATAGAAAAACTCCTCCTTAGGTAGGCAAGCTTTGATTATTTGCTTGTCTACCCAAAGAGGAGTATATCCCTAAATTAAAGCTGTATCTGTTTTTAACTATTTTATATCTCAAAAACAAGACATTTCAGGGTCTATAATATAGTTATAGACCCTATATATTCATAGCCCCTTTCTGTTTGGTGTTAAAGTATTAGTCATCGATGTCATACACTATCTTGTTTAGCTCCGTTTTGATGGAACTGGGAATATTTTCTAAATTGAAATGGTAGATTGTAGCTATTGATCATCAGTAAAATTGAGATATTTTTATCGAAAATGAGTATTATTTGATTATAATTAAAAAAAGATTATAATTCAAAGCAATCGACTAACCAGTTTAGGAGAATATTCAATGAAATTACTAAAAAGAATCTGTTCTGACTACTTGCATGGACTAGTATTTTTCATAATAGTATTTTACTTTATGACGGCTA
>NZ_JBMNVY010000097.1:0-503 GCF_049745435.1 Lactiplantibacillus sp. YT640 | reverse complement strand
GCGAAACCACAAAATTGGGTTACGAAACAGACAGATTATTTAGTGGTTGGGTTAATTGAGACGGCTTTAGGTGAGGAGCCCATCACAAAAAAGTTATTGACGGGAACACCAACGATTTCAGAACGGGATTTTTTGGACTGGTGTCAGACAAGATTGGCGCAATGGTCTAGGAGTTTAGGCGGTTAAATTCACAAAGTGAGTTTAATGATTTTTTGGGGATTTTTCATCTAGACCACTCCTCTCCCGTCAAATTTCACAAAGGCCAAATAACGGATCGTTGTTTTATCAGGGAGTGAGGGGGTTACTTGGGATAAGCCGCCTTATGTTAACTAGCTTAAAATAGTGTTATAATTAAGCTTGTGCTGTTGACATGACACACTACTTTTATTTACTTAATTGCACAATAAAAAGGCCTACCCAATTGAGGATAGACCTTTTTACTTTATTCAGCTTTGTCATCTACTTTAATCTCAGCACTAGTTGAGGTCACATTAGAAACGTTC
>NZ_JBMNVY010000096.1:0-516 GCF_049745435.1 Lactiplantibacillus sp. YT640 | reverse complement strand
TGTGCTTGGTGTTCACGCATTTTATCACGTCGTTTGTCCAACTTACGTTTTTGTGATTTAACAGTCCGGCGTTGCTGTTTGGCTGGGTTCGGGGAAACCTGCTTAGTTGCTTCCACGGTTTCATTAAGGACCACTAAGTGATCCTCAACCTTGCTAATCATGATATCCAATAGTTCGGGAGTCAGCTCTGATCCTGCCGGAATTTCACCGACAATTTTAGCTTCATGAAGCTCGCCTAACAGGTCAACGAGTTTCTCGCGATTCATCTTGTCAAATCGTATCGTATTCTTCTTCCAAACAAAGCTATACTTGTTGGCGTCGGCTAGGATCTTAGTTCCATCAATAAATGAAACATCATCAATCATGCCATTTTGACGAAGATATTGAGTTAGTTGTGATAAGCTATCAGTTGTCAAAGTGGCCAGTTCATCAGAAATTCTAAAGCGACAAATCGTCCGGTAGGACGGAATTTGGTCGGCAATTAACCACCCAGCTGGCTTGTTTTCACGGGCAAAC
>NZ_JBMNVY010000095.1:0-614 GCF_049745435.1 Lactiplantibacillus sp. YT640 | reverse complement strand
CCATCTTTTCAAAACGACTTAATTCTACGGGCTATAAATAACTTAATTTGCCAGTGTATAACGTTTCAGATTAAGCTACCACTAAGTTATAATAACCATATCGAAAGGAGATCAATCTAATGAAATATACGAAAACCAAAGCAGTATTAAATCAACTCGTTGCCGATTTGAGCCAGATGTCAATGATTATCCATCAGACGCATTGGTACATGCGTGGACCCAACTTTTTGAAGTTGCACCCCTTGATGGATGAGTTCATGGAAGAAATTGACAGCCAACTCGATGTCATTTCTGAACGGCTGATTGCGCTTGATGGCAGTCCTTACTCGACCTTAAAAGAAATGGCCGAAAACACTAAGATTCAAGACTGGCCTGGTGAATGGGACAAAACAACCCCAGAACGCCTCGCACACTTAGTTGATGGCTATCGTTACTTGGAAGACCTTTACCAACACGGCATTGAAGTATCCGATGTTGAAAAAGACTTCAGTACCCAAGATATTTTCATTGGTCTCAAAACCGCAATTGAAAAGAAAATCTGGATGATTCAGGCAGAGCTTGGGTCGGCGCCGGAAATTGATGAATAAAATAATATTAAAAAATCGGTAGGCTTA
>NZ_JBMNVY010000094.1:0-711 GCF_049745435.1 Lactiplantibacillus sp. YT640 | reverse complement strand
TCACCGACCACGTAAGGTCTTAGGCTGGAAGAGTCCATTTGAAGTTTTCTTCGGGACAAAGTTGCGCTTGATTTGACAATTCGTCGTTCATAGTGAATATACTGTTTCCAGAATTTTATAGGCATATCCTGAGTTGGACGTAATGTCGTGAAACGCGGTGACATAATGCCATCTCCAATGTCATTCAACACAAATCGGCCAAACGCAAATCGCTTACTGGTATGACCTTCAAAAGCAATATCGCCTTCCCGCAGAACTTTATAAGATACTAGAGAGTCTTCAGCCGCCCCATTACCTTCTTTCTTAAAACGCATAGTCGCAATTGAAATTGTTCTGTCCGAACTGAACTGATCTTTATTTCGCTCAAGGTTCTTTTTGTACAGCTCACCAAAATTACGCTGTTCCCAAGCGTCAGCAAACCCTGCAAATTTTAATTGCGGGAACTTGCTACCATTTCTGGGGAACAATTTCTGCAAATAGCCCTGTTTAAGTTTCTTAAGCTTAGCTAACTTACGCTGATGAAGAGTAATGGTGCTATCCAGCTGTTTGAAGAAGACACCAATTTTTTGTTGCTCTTCGATATGGTAGCGTCAAGAATCTTGTGTAAATGAAATGCCTTCGTACAGATAATATGTATCTAACTTAAATAAATGATGCTTCCAAGGTGTCCTGGAGTCCTTTGAACCCTCGGTGGATCCGCTTCAGAGACTT
>NZ_JBMNVY010000093.1:0-711 GCF_049745435.1 Lactiplantibacillus sp. YT640 | reverse complement strand
CCAACGGCGTAACGTTGACCAACGATCCAAATATAATCAATCTTTGGGGCGATCAATTGAACAGCGTCCCATGATGATTAATCAATGTAATCGCATCGGCGATTTTGAACTAGATACAGTCGTTGGTCCTCGTGGGCATAGTAAGGCAGTTTTACTAACTTTAATCGATCGCAAATCACGGTTCCTTTGGGCATACTGGTTAAAAGATCGGACGACAGCGACTGTTAATGAAGCACTAACTAAGTTCCTAACCACTTTTAATGGTCCGGTGCACAGCTTTACTGTGGACCGTGGCACTGAGTTTAGTGGGCTAGTATCACTTGAATCACAATATGGTATTAAGACCTATTACTGCCATGCTTATACGCCAGCTGAACGTGGTAATAATGACCGCTTTAATCGGAATTTACGTTATTTTTATCCTAAAGGGACTCGTTTTGAGCACATTAGTGCTCAAGATTTAACGACGACGTTACTCCAAATTAACCAGCGACCGCTTAAAATACTCGACTGGCAAACACCGTATCAGGTTATGCTGACAAATTTGTCCAAAAATTCAGATTAAATTTGCAATCTACCTAGTTCATAATTTTTTTTTGAATCTTAATGACATATATGAGTAAAATAAACTCAACTAATAAGATCAATAATGGTAACATCAATTTTGGGCCTCCTTAAAAAGGTACACTTATCCAGTCGCTGGTAGTTACT
>NZ_JBMNVY010000092.1:0-725 GCF_049745435.1 Lactiplantibacillus sp. YT640 | reverse complement strand
TGGGTTTGTGGTAAACACCATTTTAAAGGAAGCTGATCTTTTTTGTCCGAACAGCGTTCGGATTAATTTTACAATCTACCAATTGTTCAAAATTGTTCAAAACATATTTTGATGATCTTCCCTTGCCAATGGATGTAAGCTGATTCCTGAGACAACTTTTAAGAGAGGGTATAATGAATAAATCATCTCTCAAAAGGAAGGAATTTTTACATGCCAACTCGTTACGACAAAGAATTCAATAACTATAAGCAAGACGAGCACCAGGAGTTATCACCCAAGGGTGATTAATTTCGAAAATTTGAATTTCAGTTGCTAAGTAAAGTGGCGTCTTACCATGATTAAAAGCAAAAACGGGTTGCGGAAAATCAGGCTTACTAGNACCCAAGGGTGATTAATTTCGAAAATTTGAATTTCAGTTGCTAAGTAAAGTGGCGTCTTACCATGATTAAAAGCAAAAACGGGTTGCGGAAAATCAGGCTTACTAGCAACCTGATGAACACTTTGACGAGAATTCATCTGCCAACGAATTTTTAAATCTTCACGCGACAATAATTGTGGCAGCTGTGTTTTTTCAATTTGAGCTTGTTGTTGCAACTTTTGTGTAAACTCTTGTTTAGTCTTGTTTTGATGCCAATCATCAAAAAGATCATACTTGTTTGATTTAAAATCTAAATCCATAAAGCCAGCCTCCTAACCAAAATCAATTTTATCCAGCATCGTTTCAG
>NZ_JBMNVY010000091.1:0-838 GCF_049745435.1 Lactiplantibacillus sp. YT640 | reverse complement strand
AGCTCATAGTTGACTGAATCGGCATCACGACCATCGATCAAACGTAGAATTTGGCAGCGGGATTGACGCTCGATCAGCGTTAAGATCACACTCTCTTGACCGTTGCGCTTGCCCACCACGGTGTCCAATTCGAAATGACCGAACTCTTGGCGCTGGTCGATGCTTTTAGGCCGTTCATCAATACTCCGTCCGGCCAGACGCTTGTGCTTGATCGAGTGATGATGTTTGGCACGGTGGCGCGTTTTTTCGAGTAGATCAAGATTGCGGACTTCAAGTAACTGGGCATCAATATAGTGGTATAGCGTCTTGGTCGAGACCATCTCCTCAGGTTGATATAAGCCTTCAAGTTTGGCCCGTCCTACTGCTGCATCAGGCGACCAACCATCTTGACGCAAATGAGTCGTAAAATAGTCGATAAAATCAGCGACACCGACGAGTTTCAAAGGTCGATGACAGTGGGCTCGATTAGCTTCGTACTTAGCTTGTGCTGTTTCTGGTGAGTATACAGCGTAATATTGGCGTTGACCATTCACTTTTTTACTTGGTCGATCTCGCCGCGGCACAATTCATTATTGATTGTTTGATGACAAACATTAAGCGCTCTGGCAATTGCACGATTGGAATAGCCTTGGCTGTGCAGCGTAGCAATTCTGCCTCGTTCAAACGAAGTTAGGTGCTGACCTTTTTTTCTGACTGTGGTATTCTGTTCTTGCATCAAGACAATAACCTCTTTCATTGTTTGTGTAGGAACATCAATGATAACAGAGATTTGTCTTGGTGTTTTTTATTTTATCAATTAGCTAAAAGTATTTGGCTAACTTGATTATAAAACGCGCGG
>NZ_JBMNVY010000090.1:0-882 GCF_049745435.1 Lactiplantibacillus sp. YT640 | reverse complement strand
AGAACGTGTTTGGATACTTTGACATTCGATTTGATTTTAGTTAAATTAGATCAAAAACAGGAGTTTTTAATCCATGAAAAGCTTTGCACACCATTATAGTAGCGACATCTCTCGTGAACAATTTGAACTAATCCGGACAGATCTAGAAGGCATACGTAAGCGGACTAAGCCAAGAAAGGTTGATTTATATGATATCTTTTGCGCCCTGCTTTATACCTTGAAAAATGGGTGCGTTTGGCGCGATTTACCCAGCGATTTTCCTAAATGGGAAACCGTCTATTATTACTGGTTACTTTGGACTAAAACGCCATCTCCTGCTGGTATCACTCCTCTGGATAAGGTTTTAAAAAAATTGTCAGCCAACATCGGTTGGCTCAGAAGCGTTCAGTTTATACATCGTTCATCATTCTAGATGCTCAAAGTGTCAAGAATACCGATCCTGCTGAAAGTAGCGGCTACGATGGTGGTAAAAAGGTGAGTGGGATTAAGCGCCATCTTGCTGTAGATATCAATGGGCTGCCGATGGCAGTCCATGTGACAACCGCCAATGTTTCTGAGCGTGATGGCGCCAATGCGCTACTGGCGTTAAACAAATCACAGTTTGACCTGGTTCAACGAGTAATGGCCGATGGTGGTTATACTGGTAACAACTTTGCTCAATCAGTTCAGGCAATGATTAACGCTGAAGTCATTATTGCTAAACAGAGTGACCTTAGGCACGGTCAAGTGACCCCGCAACGCTGGGTTATCGAACGCAGTTTTAGCTGGCTAGGAAAATATCGGCGCCTCTGGCGCAATTGTGAGCGAAAGCTGAACACCAGTAAGATGATGATTAGCTTAGCCTTCCTGCGAATACTCTTGAAAAGATTCTAAACACGTTCT
>NZ_JBMNVY010000089.1:0-1114 GCF_049745435.1 Lactiplantibacillus sp. YT640 | reverse complement strand
GACGAATTGTCAAATCAAGCGCAACTTTTTGCCGAAGAAAACTTCACTTGGACTTTTCCATCCCAAGACCTTGCGTGGACGGTTATTTAAATCTGTGACGAATGCGATAATCTCTTGGTCATTTAAATCGTTCAAATCAGTTCCTTTGGGGAAATATTCACGAATTAAACCGTTAGTATTTTCATTGGTTCCACGTTGTTGTGGTGCGTGTGGATCTGGAAAAAATACCGGTATTTCTAAAGTGTCAATGACGTCTTGATAATTGGCAAACTCAGTTCCACGATCAGGTGTAAGTGTCTTTACCCGTTCCGGTGTGACGCTATTTAATAAGTCCATCATAGCTTGTGCCACGGGTTTAGCTGCGACTTTACTTACCCGTTCCGCTAATAAATACCGTGATTTACGGTCTACCAGCGTCACCAGCGCTGAACGTCCGGTTTTACCACGCACTGTGTCACCTTCCCAGTGACCAAACCGAGTTCTATTTTCAGCCGAAAGTGGGCGGTCGTGGATTGAAGGTACATCGTTAAAACGACCACGCCGTTCCTTGATAGTTCCCTTAACTTTGCGCGTTTTACCTCGATGTCTTAATTGGCGGGCGAATCCACGGGCACCATGACTTTTACGCTTTTCACCAAGATTATTCAAAGCAATTCCACGATAAATTGTGTTGTAACTGATTTTCCAGTTACTATGCTCAAAATTTAGCCGTCCTGCGATTTGTTCTGGGGACCATTTACGATGGACGATACAATTAATGACAAATGCCCGGATATCAGTTTGCGATAAGATCCGTGGCCGTCGACTTTTCAAACGTTGACGCTCATAATTTAGTTGCGCATTAACTGCGGAATATTTAGAACGACCACCATTCCGGCTAACTTCCCGTGAAATAGTCGCTTTAGAACAACCGATGCGTTGGGCAATGGCCTGGTAAGACTGTTTTAAAGTTAGCCCAACTAGTAGGCATTCACGGTCATTTAAGGTAAGATGATGATATAGGCTCATAGTCTGAGTCCTCCTTGTAAGTAAGTTGTGGTGACTATATTTTACAAGGACTCAGGCTGTGAGTCTTCTTTTTGATCATTTGTTGCACTTCAATTGTAAATTCGTC
>NZ_JBMNVY010000009.1:0-84533 GCF_049745435.1 Lactiplantibacillus sp. YT640 | reverse complement strand
CTGAGCCAGGATCAAACTCTCAAATTAATGATGAGTTCTAAAAAGCTCATTTAATGTTGTACTAAAATTTATTTGCTAGCGAATTAACTTCGCAAATGTTTTGCTCTTGATTCAAAATCAAGAGACCCTAAACATTTGATTCGTCGAAACTTTGTTCAGTTTTCAAAGGTCTAAATCGTTCGTTGATTACCTCAACGCAACTTAATCATCATATCAAGTTATCAACATCTTGTCAACAACTTTTTATAATTAATTTTCGTTGGAAGCAAGCGGCTAACCGCTTTGTGCGCCTCAACAACGTATACTAATTTACCAATTATCCTGATAAATTGCAAGCCCTAAAATGCAAAAATAACCAGTCAATAATATCATGTTAATCAATCCACTTTGATAATATACGGTATTTAAAACCATAATCATGTTAATTGACTTCAAATCCTACCTACCACCACCATAAAATCCGCTTTTACTTAAGTTTAGCCTCCAAATGTCTCAACAATGTTCGGGTAAAAATAATCTAACTTTTTTTCAATAAATCGCTTTCCGAACTAAAGTTACTCAATCTGACCCAACAAAAACGGCAGTTAGCTTAGGAAAACCTAAGCTAACTGCCGTTTTAAATCTAATTATTTATCTTCTTCTGGACGCATCGTTGGGAAAAGTAAGACATCACGAATCGAGTCCGCATCCGTCATTAACATAACCAACCGATCAATCCCGATACCTAACCCACCAGTAGGCGGCATCCCGTATTCCAACGCCTCGACAAAGTCTTCATCAATATGTTCAGCTTCGTCGTTACCAGCAGTCCGTTCCGCAGCCTGAGCTTCGAAACGTTGCCGTTGGTCAATTGGATCATTCAATTCACTGAACGCATTGGCGTATTCATTACCTAAGATGAAGAGTTCAAAACGATCAGTAAACCGTGGATCTTCTTCATTCTTCTTAGCTAATGGCGAAATTTCAACTGGATGACCATAAACAAAGGTTGGTTCATTCAACGTGTCTTCAACAAATTCTTCAAAGAACGCATTAATGATATGACCAACTTTCCAGTATGGTTCATACTTCACGTGATGTTCATCCGCCAATTTTTGTGCATCTTCAATTGACATTGGTTGCCAGAAATCAATCCCAGTCTTTTCTTTAATCGCATCGACCATGTGAATTTGCTTAAATGGTTGATTGAAATCAACTTTTTGATCATGATAAGTGACAATGCCATCGTCAGTTACGGCTTGCGCTGCGGCTTTAAAAATACCTTCCGTCTCAGCCATTACATCATGGAAGTCGAAATAGGCGACATAAGTTTCCATCATGGTAAATTCAGGATTATGTTCACGGTCCATCCCTTCATTACGGAAAACCCGACCAATCTCATAAACCTTTTCCATGCCACCAACGATCAGGCGCTTCAAATGTAATTCCAACGCAATTCGTAAGTAGAGATCAATGTTCAACGCATTGTGGTGAGTCACAAATGGCCGTGCTGCCGCACCACCAGCTTGATTATGCAACATTGGCGTCTCAACTTCTGTGAAGCCTTGATCGTCTAAATGATGCCGAATCGCTGAAATGATCTTCGTCCGCTTCAAGAAACGATCAAAGCTATCGCGGTTAGAGATCAAGTCCAAATACCGTTGGCGATAGATCTGTTCCACATTCTGTAACCCATGGAACTTATCTGGCAATGGTCGTAACGCCTTTGATAAGAACGTTAAACCAGTTACTTTAATCGTTAATTCGCCAAAGTCCGTCTTAAAAACTTGGCCGGTAATTCCAAGGAAATCACCAATATCAGAACGCTTGAAGATATGGTAAGTATCTTCGCCGACTACATCTTTACGAATGTATAACTGCATCTTACCTGAGCGATCCCAGATATCAGCAAAACCGACTTTACCCTTACCACGCTTAGCTAGCATCCGTCCAGCAATGGTTGCCACCACTTGTTTAGCGTCTAGCTCGTCCTTATCCATATCCCCATACTTGTCTTGCAAGTCCTGGGCTAAATCAGTCCGTTCGAACCGGTGACCAAAGGGATCAATCCCCTCTTCACGCAGTTCATCCATTTTTTCGCGACGAACCTTCAGTTGGTCGTTCATCGTCTGTTCTTGTCGTGCCACTAGTGTTCCTCCATTTCTAGTTAGCGTACAGATTTATTCCGTACCTAAACAATCACTACATGTTAATTTTGACAATCACGCCGCCAAAATGCAAGTTAATTATTCACTTTACCGCGTGACTAGCCAAATAAGTTGCCGTCTGCTCCTGAAACTGCGTTAAAATGCGCATCATTTCTGCTAACGAGCTTGCCTCCATTAAAGCCACTTTGGTCCGTGCCGACCTTGGGATGCCTTTTAGATAGTACGGCGCTTGTTCACGGAATTCATGACATCCGCCCCGCTCACCTTTTAAAACCACTAACCGCTGCAAATGTTCCATTGCCGTTTGCATCTTAGCCATCGGTGTGGGTGGCGTTAGTAACTCCCCGGTTGCTAAATAGTGTACTGTCTGGGTAAGCATCCACGGATTACCTTCTACCGCCCGGCCAATCATGACGGCATCGGCCCCGACTTCATCAAGCATCCGCGCAGCATCTTGAGGTGTCTGAACGTCACCATTACCCATCAATGGAATCGTGAGGGCATCCGCCACCCGTTTTAACACGTCCCAATCAGCATGGCCTTGGTACATCTGCTTACGAGTCCGTCCATGCATTGCAACGGCAGCTGCACCAGCTCGTTCGGCAGCCCGCGCATTCTCGACGGCATATACGTGCTCTGCGTCCCAACCAGTTCGCATCTTGACCGTCACTGGTTTATTAACCGCAGCAGTCACAGCCGCGACCATCTCGTAGACTTTATCTGGACTTAAAAGCCACTTAGCGCCCGCATCAGTCTTAACCACTTTATTCACCGGACAGCCCATATTAATATCAATAATATCAGCATTGGTCTGCTGATCGACAAACTGGGCGGCTTGAACCAGTGTTGCTTTCGAACCACCAAAGATTTGAATACTCATTGGATGTTCTTTTGGATCAACAAACATCATTTCCAGGGTCTTACGATTATGATACATGATCCCGCGATCAGAAATCATCTCACAAACGACTAACCCCGCACCAAAATCCTTGCAGATTACTCGAAAGGCCGCGTTAGTCACGCCGGCCATCGGTGCCACTACGACACGATTGGGAATCGTCACATCACCGATCTGCCACTCTTGATTCATTAAGCGTCACCCTTGGACCGTGAGAGCACTGCTTCTAGTTCGCGTTCACTGAACTGATACTGGTCCCCACAAAAATGACAAACTGCCGTGGCACCATGATCTTCATCAATCATTGCTTGAACCTCATGCTTGGGCAAAGCCATTAGTGCTTCGGCAAATCGTTCTTTAGAACAATCGCATTCAAACTTAACTGGCATTTTATCTAATACCTTAACGTCACCATCAAATAATAAATCCAAAATATCTTCTGGTGACTTACCATCACGCATCAATTGGGAGACTAATGGCATGTCTTTGAGCTTGTTTTCTAGCGAGCTGATGGCTTCATCCGTCGCATTTGGCAATACTTGCACCAAAAAGCCACCGGCAACTCCAATCGAATTGTCGTCATTTACAAACACCGACAAGCCAACAGCTGATGGAATCTGTTCGGACTGTGCTAAGTAATACGTAAAGTCTTCGCCTAATTCACCAGAAACTAACGCAACCGTTCCGGTGAATGGATCCCCAACCCCCTGATCCTTAGTCACAGATAAAAAGCCATCAGTTCCAACAGCCGCCTTCACATCGATCTTATGCTTATCATTCAAAGGCAAGTGCACATGGGGGTGCTGTAAATACCCCTTGACCGTACCTTTAGCATTGCCATCAACAACGATACCACCAACAGGACCGTTCCCGTTGATTTTAACGGTCATTTGTTCTTCACCCTTTAAAACCGATGATGCTAATAATAACGTACCAACCAAGCTGCGGCCTAACGCTGCTGATGCTGCACTCCAGGTATCATGTCGGCGTTGGGCTTCAGCAACCACGCCCGTTGCGCTAACTGCGTACGCTCGAAACATCTCATTACCCGCGACGCTTTTTACTAAATAATCTGCCATTTAATCATACTCCTATCTCAATCCGTCTTTAATTGCGACCCGACGCTCATAACCGAATTAACGCAATTGATTTATTTTCCTGAAATATCATAACGCATAAAAGGAGCCGAGACAAAGTCCCAGCTCCTTCATTTTACTTTATTCAATACTATGCTTGCGAATTAGTATCATCCTGCGATGATGGTGTGGCACTTTCAGCATTTGGTAAACCGGTGGCTGAAGTTGCGACATCACTGTCGGTAGCTGATTCAGTGGCTGAATTAGCTGTTGAATTGACACTACTGTCAGCACTAACTTCTGAACTAGCATCCGATTCACTTGGGAAACTTGGTTCAGCAACACTCACATTAGTCGTAGTGTCAGCTGAGTCTGCTTGCTTATCATCCGCACTTTGGTTTTGCGCGTGCTTTTCAGCTTCGCGACGTTCCAATTCACGTTTGGATTCTTCGAAGGTAGCTGCTTTCTCACTTGGAAATTCATTACTATCCTTTTCAGGCATCTTACCAGTCTTAAACAGACTGAGAATTTGCTTTTCATCCAATGTTTCGTACTTCAATAAGGCTTCCGCAATTAACTTATGCTGTTCACGGTGTGACTCGATAATATCCGTAGCAGTTTGATGCGCTTCTTGGCTCAAACGCCGGACTTCATCATCGATCAATTGTGCCGTATGTTGTGAAAAGGCACTCGCACCCATACCCTGTTGGTAAGCTGCTTGTTGGTTGGCATTTTCTAACTCAACAGGACCAAGCTTTTCACTCATCCCATATTGAGTAACCATTGCCCGGGCAATTTGCGTTGCCTGTTCAAAGTCATTAGAAGCACCTGATGATTGCGCCCCAAAGATAATTTCTTCAGCAGCACGACCACCCATTAAACCAGCCATTTGTTCCTTCGCATCACGTTTCGACATCAACATCTGATCTTCACGTGGTAACATGATGGCATAACCGCCAGCACGACCCCGTGGCACGATCGTTACTTTATGAACGACCCGTGCATCATTCAAGACCAATCCAACAATCGTATGACCAGCTTCGTGATAAGCCACGGTTTCCCGTTCATGCTTATTCACAACGCGATCATGCTTAGCAGGTCCGGCAATGACCCGATCTTCTGCTTCATCGAGATCCGCAGCGTCAACTTGCTTCTTATTACGACGGGCAGCTAACAAGGCCGCTTCGTTCAATAAGTTTTCCAAATCGGCACCCACGAATCCAGGTGTTTGCTTGGCAATTTCCTTCAAATCAACGTCAGCTGCTAATGGCTTATTCTTAGCATGGACTTTTAAGATGGCTTCCCGACCCTTAACGTCTGGACGACCAACTAAGATCTTCCGGTCGAAACGACCTGGACGAAGTAAGGCAGGATCAAGTACATCAGAACGGTTTGTCGCCGCCATGACGATGACACCTTCATTACCTGTAAAACCATCCATTTCAACTAACAATTGGTTCAGGGTTTGTTCACGTTCATCATGACCGCCGCCCATACCATTGCCACGTTGCCGACCAACCGCATCAATTTCATCAATAAAGATGATAGATGGGGCGTTCTTCTTAGCTTGTTCGAATAAGTCCCGAACCCGGCTAGCACCAACCCCGACGAACATTTCGACGAAGTCAGAACCAGAGATTGAGAAGAATGGGACACCAGCTTCACCGGCAACCGCTTTAGCAAGCAACGTTTTACCAGTACCAGGAGGCCCCTCGAGGAGTACCCCAGATGGGATCCGTGCACCTAAGGACACGAACTTCCGCGGATCTTTCAAGAATTCGACAACTTCGACCAATTCTTGCTTTTCTTCTTCTTCACCGGCAACATCTGAGAAACGAACCTTATTTTGCTTACTATCAGCTGGTTTTGCTTTGGTCTTACCAAAGTTCATAACCCGGTTGTTCCCGCCGCCTTGTCCTGCTTGTCCCATCATCATATAGAAGAGGAATAACATCAGGATGACTGGCGCGATGTACATTAATAACGTGACCCAGATGCCGCTAGATTCTTCGGCCTTAGCCGTAACCTTGACGTCATGCTTAGCCGCCAACTTAGAAACTTGGTCAACCGTGGAGTTGTTTTCCAACATCGTTGTTGAAAATGACGTCGTCTTTGTAGATGCGCTCTTGATACCAAGGGCGTTTGCAGAAGAAGTCGTCCGTGCTTTCCGGTATGAACCAGTTACCTTGTAGACGCCGCCACTAGGCTGGATACTAACGTTTTTAACGTTATTCTTATCTAATTGTTTGACAAATTCGCTATAACGAATATTTTGCGTTTGTGAGCCGGAATTACCGCCAAAGAAAAAGTAGATAATTCCCATCAAGCTCAGAAACATCAAAATGTAAAATAAGCTATTACGAAAGAGTCCATTGCGTCGATTGTTCATATGTGCCTCCTTCATCGAAACTTTTATATACAGTACTTCGATAGTCTAAATAATAGCACATTTGACTATCATTGACCAATTATTTATGCTCGTAAATCGCAGGTTTTAAAATCCCAACGTACGGCAAGTTCCGATAGCGTTCTGCATAGTCAAGACCGTAACCGACCACAAACTCATTCGGTACTTCAAAACCAATATAATCTGCCTTAATATCAACGAGTCGACCAGCTGGTTTATCCAATAACGTGCAGACCTTAACTGAGTTCACATCGCGCCGCTTCAACAAATCGATCAAGAACTTCAACGTCCGCCCGGTATCAATGATGTCTTCAATGACTAACACATCACGACCCGTCACATCAGCATCTAAGTCCTTCGTTAGTTGAACCTCACCACTAGAGATCGTTTCATTACCGTAACTTGATAAATTAATAAAATCAAGATCCGCGTAAATATCCATTTCACGAATAATGTCCGTGGTAAATAAAACGGCACCCTTGAGTACGCAAATAATTAATGGGTTCTTACCAGCATATGCAGTTGTGAGTTCTTTTCCTAATTTTTGTGCAACCTGATGGATATCCTCGCGACTATAAAGTACTCGTTCAATGTCGTTGTTCATCGTTTCAGATGTACTCCTTTCAACTCTCGTGTTTTAAGGCTAAAAATACTGTCTGGGTACCAGTCGTACGATAGCTAAACTTATGACCGACCACCCACAGAACGTTCCCTTGAGCATTCACTAACACTTGCACCTGTTCACGCCGTTCAGCCGGAACTTTTCGATCAATCAGCAGTCGACGTACCAGCTGATGACCACCGCCCTTGAGAACGATTCGATCACCAGCTTGCCACGGCCGCCACACTAGCGGCCAATCGGCTTCTGTTAACCAAAATGGCTGACTGACAACATTTGGCACCCGCGTAAAGATTCCCACCGTTTGGGTTGCAGTAATTTTCTGCCATTGGTTTAAGTCTACCATAATTTTTTCACGGGGCATTAACTTTTTACCCCTTTTTTTTATTGGCAAAGCTTCAATGATACCAGCGTTACGGTACAACTCCCAGGCCGCGTTTACCGTTAATCTACTCGTGGCAGGCCGCGTCCGTTGTCCCCACGAGACCAGCGGTTGTAACTTCGACTCGGTGAATAGTTGTTGCGTCTGCTGCTCGAGCCACGTCGCAAAAACGGCTAACTGCCACTGGCTCGGGAGTGCGCCCCACTGATCAACAACCAACGCCCCTGTGGCCGTTACGACCTGCGACAGTAGTACCGTGACCATTTGCTTTTTAGCCGTCAACAGCGTTGTCAACTGTTGCTGGTAATCGGCCACATGCTTTAATAACTGGGGATTAACCGTCATAAGTTCTGGCACGACACGGTGCCGAATCCGATTACGGGTCAAGGCCACATCTTGATTAGTAACGTCTTCAAAATAAACGACATGCTGCTCGGCAGCATAGTTTCGTAGCTGATCTTTCGACCACGTCAACAACGGCCGAATTAATCGGCCTGTTGCAAAGGGCCGACTAGTTGCGATTCCTGTCAATTGTGAGATGTCACCACCACGCGCAAGCTTCATCAGATACGTTTCGACTTGATCATTGGCGTGGTGCGCAGTCAAAACTGCCGTTGCACGATTTTCCCGCATCACCTTAGCAAAAACATGGTACCGAAACTGACGCCCAGCTGCTTCAATACCACTCTTGGGATGTGCCGCGGGTAGCCAATCGGCCATGACTAGCTTCAAGTTTTGCTGCTGGCAATATTGTCGCAAGTAGTCCGCTTCCATTTGACTTTGTTCGCGTAAATGATGATTAACATGAGCCACCACTACCCGTGGCCGTTCCGCTGCTGGCAATCGTTGCAACAAATGCAACAATACCATTGAATCGACCCCAGTCGACACCGCTACCACCACTGTTTGCTGTGGTGATAACAGTTTGGCTGCAGCTAATTGCCGATTGAACTTTTGAATTGGTGTCATCTTAACCTCCCATCTAACTTCATTATAAATACATTGGATTTATTTATTGTTAAAACTTGCCGATTAGTTGGCTGGTCGTTTGTCACCTATTTGAACATTATTCCGACTGGATAGCATAAGATGAACTAGCCAAGCAAGTTTACGGTAACTCACACCGTTTCCAACGTGTCTCGCTGACTGACCTTGAACAATCGGCAATTTTCAATAAAAAAAGCACGGTCGTGACTCTAAATAGCCGCACCGTGCTTCAAAATTTAACTAGATTAATGGCAAGTCACTAAGTTTAGCTACGACGACCACCACGGCCACCACGCTTACCTTCAGTATTACGCTTTAAGGTTGCTAGCCGATCCTCGCTATCTTTTAAGAAGCCAGACATCAATGAATCAAAGTCCTGCTTCTTAGGTTCATGTTGTCGTGATTGGTAACGACCGCCGCCATTTCCCCCACGACTATGGAAATTATTTGACCGATCGTGATGATTGCCATTGCTTTGACGTTCACCATGACCATGGTTGTTACCTTGATGATTGTTTGGCCGGTTGCCACCCTGATGGTTGCCATGATGTTCATGTTCACCTTGAGGCTTGTCAACCGCTTTACGAATTGACAAGCCAATCTTACCGTCATCACCAACGGATAACACTTTGACTGTAACATCGTCGCCCACGCTCAAGACATCATGAATGTCCTTTACAAAGCCATCGGAAACCTCACTGATGTGTACTAGCCCCGTTTGATTATTACCCAAGTTTACAAATGCACCAAAATTAGTAATCCCAGATACCTTACCAGTGACTTTTGTACCTACTTCAATTGCCATAAAAAAAGTTGTTCCTCCTATGAAATAATGGTTTTAGTATAGCATACTTTGTGAAACGTTGAGTTATACATTTAAGCAATTAATAAAAAGTGGTCTACTCATATAAAGCAGACCACAACCCCGATTAGTTGGCAGTTACATCGGCAGCATTATCATTTGGTAAGCTGTAGACCGTTTCGCCACTCTTCGTATAATCATACTTTGAACGTAATAACTTTTGTAAGTAATCCTTATTATTCAACTGTTTGATCTGACTCTCAAGTTGATTATTTTTTTGCTGCACCTTTTTTAATTTAACTTGACTGGTCGCAACTTGACGGTTTACCTGGTGCAGATTGGACCGCGTATTAATCAACTGAAAACCAAAGAATAGTATCAATGCTCCGAACACCGCAACAATCAAAATAAACCGTCGCCGCCGTACTTGTGCAACACGCTGGGCTTGCCCATGCTCGTCGGTGGCAACTTGACGAATATAATCATTATCTAACTGCTTGATTTTGTTACGTGACCCGTTCGTCATGTTGGTCCAGTCCTTTCAAATTAGGTTGCCTAAATTATAACAACTTCATCGGCCGGTGTAAACGACATCATGCTGATTAAGTCAACGTTTACGACCATTTCGATGAACGGATACACCGACCTAATCACTAAATGGTTGGCGATAATCCGTTTTGTAGTCTTCGCTGATGATGTCATACATCAGCTCGGCATCATTTTTCTTAGTTGTTTCCAATAACTGCGTCACTTTGACTGTTAATGTCTTATTTCCAAAACTAATAATTAGTTCATCATCAACGCTAACATTACTGGAAGATTTCGCTACCTTACCGTTAATTTGAATCCGCCCCTTATCGGCGATTTCTTTAGCAACAGAGCGCCGCTTGATGATTCGTGAAACCTTTAAAAACTTATCTAAACGCATACTCATGAATGATGTTCCTTTCCTTTTGCAACGGCCTTAATTAGCCGCTTTCCATATGGCAACACTAACCACTCGCGAATCGTGAATAATCGGGCATAGACGGCCCCGGCAACAAACACCAGCACACCGATTAGCACCCCAATCACCGTTATAATTCCAGCCATTCCACGCGTATTCGCTAGTATCGGACCTACTAAGGCGGTGATTTGATGACAACTAAGGATCACCACGATACCCATTACGGCAC
Source organism: Lactiplantibacillus sp. YT640 (assembly GCF_049745435.1). NCBI lineage: Bacteria > Bacillati > Bacillota > Bacilli > Lactobacillales > Lactobacillaceae > Lactiplantibacillus > Lactiplantibacillus sp. YT640. Next base: position 74,040 of record NZ_JBMNVY010000009.1, on the reverse strand, counting down.
TTAATGCGAGCAATTTTATCAAATAACCACTCTCTAATAGCACCTGCTGCAAGTCTTCCGGCGAACCTAACCACATGACCGCAAACATCACGGCCAAGCTCAATACGGTCACCGCACTGGCACCGTTGATGCCATAGTGGACCACGAAGATGTAATTAGCCAGCACTTTTGTCGCTAATCCAGCAATGATGCCAATAATCATGGCCGTATATTCGTTCAAACTCTGTAACACACTTGTATACGTCGTAATCAACGCTGCAAATAAAATACTAATGATATAGATTCGCAATGCCGTTGTTCCTTCTAATGAACCAAATAACAAGCGATTGATTTGTGGCATCAACGCAACTAGACCGACCGTCGCTGCCATTGATAATGCTAAACTAACGTGAACCATCGCCTGTGTCTGGCGCTTGAATTCAATCGGTTGACGCTTGGCTAACGCATCCGTCAAAGCAGGCAATAACGTTGCTGAAAAGGCCGTCGCCACCACCAACCCTAACTGAACCAAAGGTTGACCACGATCGTAGACCCCTTTTAGTGCCTTGGCTACTTCTGGTAACTGACCTTGATGCACCAAGCCCCGCATAACCGTAAATGAATCCACTAATTGCAGTAAGATAACAACAGCGGCGACAAGACACAGCGTCCCACCTTCAATTACAAATCTTTTGGTTAATTTGCGATAACTAGGTAACGGGTGGGTCGGTGCGGGTGCGGGCGCCAATAAATAGCGTAGACCAAAAGCAGTAAAAATCAGTGATGAACAGATTGCAGCTAGTGGCGCTGAACTCATTGCCCACGTTCCCATCCGATAATTATCCCAACCGAGACGGACACTGAAATATGCAGCCATGATGATAATTGCGACCCGTACGACCTGTTCGATCAGTTGGGACACTGCGGTCGGTCCCATCAAAAATTTTCCTTGATAGTAACCACGGCCGGTTGCTAACCATGGCATAAAGACAAACATCCAAGCCACGGCACTAATGATTGGTGCTAGATTAACGTCACCCATGTGGGCCGCAATCCACGTTGCACCAAGCTGCAAGCCGAAAAAGACGACCAACGATAATCCGGATAAGATATGAAACGCCCGCCGTGCAATCAGCGACTTACTCGTTTCGTCTGGCTGTTCTGCCACTAACTTAGAAATAAAATTTGGAAATCCATTTAATGCAAAGGTCATGCCAATGCCGTACAGCGGATAAATCTGCTGATAAACGTAAAATCCCGTATTACCAACCATGTTCTGTAAAGGAATCCGGTATACCGCGCTTAAAATCTTAGCGACTAATGATGATATCGATAAAATTAACGCACCTTTGAACACGGTGTTCAAGTGATCCTTTGGCATAACAAATCCCTTCTACCGAGCAACTCGGTGTCTCATACTAATTCATTTGAGCCGCGCCCTGACTAGCCAGGACAACGCCCCATCAGACGATAATTCCTGCTATTTGCCATTGGTTCCACTCGATAGCGCTTAACCCACCCCGTGCAACCATGCTTCATAACAACAACTACCGAGCTAAGACGCACTAGCGACATCGTCTTCGGCTAAGATCAAACTCAGTTGTTCGACAAACTGTGTTAATTGCGCCAGCCACTCATCCTGTTGCATCTTTGGCTGAATGACTAATTTAACCTTCATTTTATCATCATCAATTCCAACTGTCGCTTTTAATTTTGTTTTTGCCAAGGCCTTAAAAATATCTTTAGTATCTAGCTTAGCCGTCCCTTGTTTGGATAACGTTAGGTGTAGCTCACTATCGTCACGCTGAATCTTCTCAATCAGCGCGTCATCCGCCAGTAACTTCAGCTTACCTACTGCTAATAGTCCAGCGACTTCTACCGGATAATCACCAAACCGATCCATTAAATCATCCTGAACTTCCATGTACTGATCATTATTCTCCAGCTGGCGAATCCGTTTATAAATTTCGATCTTTTGCCGTTCATCTTCAATATAGCTGGTCGGCAAGTAGGCTTCGATTCCAAGTTCGACCGTGGCATCGGTCTTAACTTTAGCCGCCTGACCACGCTTCTTCGCCACTGCTTCTGACAACATCTGGGTATAGAGGTCATAACCAACTGAGTCAATAAAGCCGTGCTGTTGCTTACCTAACAAGTTACCAGCACCCCGAATCGACAAGTCGCGCATCGCGATTTTAAAGCCAGATCCAAGTTCCGTAAAGTCCTTGATGGCCTGTAACCGTTTCTCACCAACTTCTGTCAAAACTTTATTTTGCTGATAAGTAAAGTAAGCATAGGCAACCCGACTACTCCGACCAATCCGGCCACGCAACTGGTATAGCTGTGACAGTCCCATCCGGTCAGCATTTTCCACAAATAAGGTGTTGACGTTTGGAATATCAACCCCGGTCTCAATGATCGTCGTTGTCACTAACACATCGTACTCACCCCGAATGAAATCGTAGAGAATCCCTTCGAGTTGTGACTCAGGCATCTGACCATCAATATGGGCCACCGCCGCGTCGGGAACCAAGTCTTTGATCTGTGCAACGACTTTATCAATATCATGAACCCGGTTATGCAAATAAAAGACCTGCCCATTACGTTGCATTTCTCGTTCAATTCCCTCTTTAATGACGCCAAAATTCTGTTCCATGACGTACGTTTGGATCGGATAACGGTTCGTTGGCGGCGTCTCAATCACTGATAAGTCCCGTACACCGAGCATCGACATGTGTAATGTTCGCGGAATCGGCGTTGCCGTTAACGTCAAGACATCCACACTAGCCTTCAAGGCCTTCAGTCGTTCCTTGTGCTTGACCCCAAACCGTTGTTCCTCATCAATAATGAGCAGGCCCAGATCAGCAAACGCGACGTCCTTAGACAGTAAGCGGTGCGTACCAACCACGATGTCAATTTCACCACTCTTTAACTGTTGGACCGTCTCTTTCATTTCCTTAGTTGTTCTGAATCGTGACAGCATGCCAACGTTAATCGGGTAGCCTTCAAACCGATTCAGCATCGTTTCATAATGTTGCTGAGCTAAAATGGTCGTTGGCACTAGAAAGGCCACTTGTTTGCCGGCCTCAATCGCCTTAAACGCGGCCCGCAACGCGACTTCCGTCTTCCCATAACCAACATCGCCGACCAATAGGCGGTCCATCGGTTTCGGTCGTTCCATATCATGCTTGATTTCATTAATACTACGAATTTGATCCGGCGTCTCTGGGTACGGAAAATCGTTATCGAAATCATCTTGATAACTATCGTCCGGTGGAAAGGCGTAACCTTTCTCCGCCTCTCGCTTGGCATACAGGTCGACTAGTTCATCCGCGATATCTTCAATTTTCGCCGCGACTTTGCGCTTCGCTTTCGTCCATTCGGTACCACCCAACTTATTGATGCGTGGCGTCTTTGATTCTGACGAAACGTACTTTTGAACTAGGTTTAACTGGGTCACGGGAATAAAGATCTTCGCATTATTTTGATACGCAATCGTAATGTAGTCTTGATGGACACCATCAACTTCCAGCGTCTCCATACCAACGTACTTTCCGATCCCGTGATTGACGTGCACGACGTAATCGCCGGGTTTGAGATCCGTATAACTCTTCAACCGTTCGGCATTAGCCAAGGTCTGACGACGTGGACGCTTCTTAGCCACCTTCTTGAACATTTCTTGCTCGGTTACGATGACTAATTTACCATCCGGAAACTCAAATCCATTTTGCAAGCTACCTTGCACGATTTGAACCGCACCCGGTTGTAAATTAGTGGCCTTAGTCATGACCGCTTCGATTTCAAAATCATCAAGCGTATCACTGACCTTTGTCAGACGCTCAGCCTCTGATACCATCAAGACCACCGTCTGTTTAAGCTTATGCCACCGATCCAGTTCGGTCTTCAACGCTGGGAGCTGCCCAAAAAATTCCTGCATCGGGCGTGTGCGCACGTTAGTTACTTGCGCTAGTTTGACGTTGCCGATGCCCTTTTGAAACAGCGAAATCAAGAGTTGTGCATGTTGGTCATCCCGGAGCAAATCCCGAATATCATTGCCGTAACTCGCAGTTGCCAACACCCGGTGATGTGCCAATTGGTCCGTAACCCAGTCAGCTTCTTGCGTTAATAACTGCTGCTCACTATCAAGCAAACGCGAATATTCTTCGAAGATAACGAGCCCGTCAGCGGCCACATAGTCAAAAATACTCGTTTTCCGGTCGTATAAATAATCGCCATATAATAATAAATCGTTTCCGATAATTCCTTTTTCCATGTCATCTAAAGGTTGTGCTAAATTATCGGCCAAAGTCTGGCGTTCGGCTGGCTTGAGTTTCTTACTTTCAGCCGCAATCGCCGTTTTAAGACGCTGTGCCCCGGCCTGCAGCATAGCTGATGTTAGGATAAAGTCGGTAGCTGGTAAAATCGTATACTCATCCAAGTTTTCCACCGAACGTTGCGTTTCCGGGTCAAAATACTTCAGTGTATCAACTTCAGTATCAAAGAAGTCCAGTCGTAAAGGGTAGTCCGCATCTAACGGGTAAATATCCACGATTGAGCCCCGTACCGCAAAATCTCCTGGGCGTGCGACTAACTTTTCCTTAACGTAACCCATGTCGTGTAGTTGCCGCTGCAAGTCTTCCAAATCAATATCTTGACCAACGGCTACCGGTAACGTGGCTGCTTGAAATTGTGCGACGGGCGGCAAGAACCGCCGGGCACCTGCAACCGAGGTCACGATCACTGCCGGAATGTCACGCAATAAGGCGTTTAAAGCCTGGACCCGTTGCGCTCGTGACTCTGGTGAACTTGTCGCAACCTCCGTCGCAATCATTTCTTCAGCTGGGAATAAAAAAACTTGGTCTTCATCTAAGAGACTCGTTAAATCATCCACTAGCTGACTCGCGTGAAAACCGTTATCGGTCACGATCAGTAATGAATGCGTTAATTGGTGAAATAGCGCGCTTAAATAAACCGTTCGTGCCGAACCGTTCAATCCGGTGATTAGTTGCCGACTACGCGGGCTGATACCTGCTAAAATTGTTTGAAAGTCGGGCGTTTGCTCAACAATCGTTTCAATATCCATTCTGTCGTTTCCTCCCGGGCTAGTTATATTGATTCATAACTGCCGCAAAATCATCATTTGCTAACCAAGCTTCGACCGCCGCTAGCGCCGTAATCTTAGCATCGTCAAACTTCGCCACTTCGGCTGGCGTAAATTTCCCCAACACGTAATCAACAACACTCATCTTCTGAGGATGGTCAATACCAACTTTAACGCGCTTGAAGTGCTGATCACCAACATGACTAATAATGCTCTTGATGCCATTATGACCACCCGCCGATCCCTTTTGTTTGAGGCGTACTTTTCCTAATGGCAAATCTAAATCATCATGTATAACGAGCAAATCAGCAGGATCAACATTGTAATAGCTCATCAACGGTCCCACCGCTCGTCCAGAATCATTCATATAAGTGGCGGGTTTCACCAGTAAAATCTTCTCACCGTCTTGAAAAGCCGTTGCCACCTGTGCTTCAAATTTACTCGTTTGAAACGTAACGTTTAGTTTGCTAGCTAATTCGTCCACAATCATAAAACCAACATTATGACGTGTCTGGGCATATTGCCGCCCAATGTTGCCTAACCCAACGATCATTTTCATAATTTTATCTTCTCCTATTACTTTGCATACCAAAACAGGCCGAACCGGTAATCGACCCGATTCGGCAACTCTGAGTAACGATACCACCTAAGTCGTATTGGCACCACTACTCACACCGTGACCGACGCGCCCGCCAGTCAAGTGTTCAAAAGTTAGCGTTTATTAAGTGCGATAAGTATACCACAAAGGGCTTATTGACGCCCGCCAAAGGGTTTTGCGGACATTGTTAATAATTGTATTAAAAGCATGCTCAATCTAACACTTATTTTGCACAAACATGGTATACTTTAACCGTAAAAACTAAATTTTCACTACGAGAGGATGACTTATTTTGTCAAGCATGCCAAATCATCAAAAAGTTGTGTTAGTCGGCGACGGCGCTGTTGGTTCTAGTTACGCTTTTGCCATGGCACAACAAGGAATTGCTGAAGAATTTGTAATTGTCGATGTTGTTAAAGATCGGACAAAGGGTGACGCCCTTGATCTTGAAGACGCCCAAGCATTCACCGCTCCCAAGAAGATTTACTCAGGCGAATATTCAGATTGTAAGGACGCTGACTTAGTTGTTATTACAGCCGGTGCGCCTCAAAAGCCTGGTGAATCACGTTTAGACTTAGTTAACAAGAATTTAAATATCCTATCATCCATTGTCAAACCAGTTGTTGACTCCGGCTTTGACGGCATCTTCTTAGTTGCTGCTAACCCTGTTGACATCTTAACTTACGCTACTTGGAAATTCTCAGGTTTCCCAAAGGATCGTGTCATTGGTTCAGGGACTTCCTTAGACTCTTCACGTTTACGCGTTGCGTTAGGCAAACAATTCAATGTTGATCCTCGTTCCGTTGATGCTTACATCATGGGTGAACACGGTGATTCTGAATTTGCTGCTTACTCAACTGCAACCATCGGGACACGTCCAGTTCGCGATGTCGCTAAGGAACAAGGCGTTTCTGACGAAGATTTAGCCAAGTTAGAAGATGGTGTTCGTAACAAAGCTTACGACATCATCAACTTGAAGGGTGCCACGTTCTACGGTATCGGGACTGCTTTAATGCGGATTTCCCAAGCCATTTTACGTGATGAAAATGCCGTTTTACCAGTAGGTGCCTACATGGACGGCCAATACGGCTTAAACGACATTTATATCGGGACTCCGGCTGTGATTGGTGGAACTGGTTTGAAACAAATCATCGAATCACCACTTTCAGCTGACGAACTCAAGAAGATGCAAGATTCCGCCGCAACTTTGAAAAAAGTGCTTAACGACGGTTTAGCTGAATTAGAAAATAAATAATCATTTCATACGATTAAATGTATGATGAACGCTCGTCTATAGCAGACGGGCGTTTTTTTGTTTGCTTGAGGGTACCTTAGCGATTCATTAAAGCGCAACACGCACTAAAGGCTATTTTTAAAACTTTCTTATCACGATTACCGGCCTTGAAGTTTGCACTCATCTCACTTCTGTTATAAGGTGAGAATATTACGAATATATGGAGGACCAACTTAATTATGAAACATAAACGTGGACTTATGATTGGGGGCAGTATCCTCGGTCTCCTCGTCATCGGATATGTTGCCACGAGCTTAATCTGGCAACATCAACAAACGTTCCTCAGTAATACGTCGGTCGCTGGTGTTGACGTCAGTGGTAAAACCGCCGCTCAAGCAGCACCGAAAGTTAATCGCGCTTTAGAACATCGCACTTATCGAATTATTGAAAACGGCCAAACAAAGTACTCATTTACCAGCAAATCAGCCGGTATTACAATCAATACTAAAAAAGATTTAACCAAATTAGTGACCAAACAAAACTACTGGCGTTGGCCCCTTGCACTATTGCAATCGGCTCAGGCTGATGATAGCTCAGCGGTTGGACAACTAACCATCAATCACACTGATTTAAAAACCCTACTACAAAAAATCACCACGACTGCCAATCAAACCAAACGAACAAAAACTGAAAACGCCAAGTTAGTTTATCAACATAACCAAGTTGAGATTAAGAAAGAAGTTCAAGGAACCGAATTAGATCAAGCTAAACTTAAGACGGTCGTCACCAAAGCAATTAGTAATGGTGACAGTCATATCACCCTTAAAGACGCCTACGTCACTCCGACCGTTACCAGCACGAGTGCTAGTTTAAAGACGGCCAAAGTAAAATCAGCGAAATACGCTACCGAAAAGGCCACCTATAATATCAACGGTCATAAATTCACGATTCCTCACGACCTAATTCTCAGTTGGATTAAAGTCGATAAGCAAGGCAAAGTGAGTTTAGACCAAAACGCTGTTCTGACTTACGTGAAGCAATTGAATGATAAGTATCATACCTATCATACGACGCGTCAGTTCAAGAGTACGGCGCGTGGGACCGTATCCGTCAGCGGTGGGTTTTATGGCTGGACCATTAAGACCGAAGCAGAGGCCAAAGCCCTTGCTACTGAAATTTTGAAAGGCAAGGACTTTACCCGCTCACCAATCACCAGTGGTTCCGGATATAACAACAAGGGCACCGACATCGGCAACACCTACGTCGAAGTTGATAAAGAAAATCAGCATATGTACGTCTACGTTGATGGGAAGCTCAAAGTTTCAACGGACATCGTTACTGGAAAGCCCGGTAAACACGCTACAACAACGGGTGTTTGGTACATCTGGAATAAGGAAAAGAACGCGACCCTTAAAGGTGATAATGACGATGGCTCAAGTTATTCCCAACCAGTTTCTTATTGGATGCCGTTCGATGACACTGGCGAAGGAATTCACGATTCTTCATGGCAAACTCAATATGGTGGTACTTGGTACAAGAAGCACGGCTCGCATGGTTGTGTGAACACCCCACCTTCTGTCATGAAAAAAGTTTTTGCTGCCGTGCCAGTCGGAACACCAGTCATTGTTTTCTAATTTAAATCTAATTTAACCAAGCCGGTCTGAATGTTATCAGGCCGGCTTTTTCATCCCTTTTAGCCGTCGTTTGATGTCATAATGATACGTGTAAGCGGTCGTTTTATGGTATTATTTATTAAAACAAACTAATAAATCTGGGGGACCAACTGCTATGCTATTAAAAACACTCGTAAAGCCTAAAGAACGCCTCGTCACCATTACGGCGGACGCGACCTTAGAGGACGCCTTAAAAGTCTTGGAGGATTCCGGCTTCCGCTGTATTCCAATCTTAGATGAAACCGGTCATATCTTCCGCGGCAACATCTATAAGATGCACATCTATCGGCACAAGTCACGGGGCGGCGACATGTCGCTTCCCGTGACGACCCTGCTTAAAAATGCCACGAAAACGATTCAAGTCGACTCCGCCTTCTACAACATCTTCTTCTCCATCAAAGATTTGCCATACATTGCGGTGCTCGATGAACACGGCTATTTCTATGGCATTCTCACTCATACGCGTCTGCTCGACATGCTCTCACAATCTTGGAACGTTAATGTTGGTAGCTATGTTTTAACAGTTGTCTCCGTTGGTGAACGTGGTGATCTTGCAGCCATGGCTAAGATTATCACGAAATATACTTCAATCGCCGGCTGCCTGACCTTAGACGTCCAAAACGGGACACTCGGTTATCGGACGCTCTTTACCTTGCCAGAAAATGTCGACAGTGAAAAGCTCAAACGAATTATCGACAACTTGAATCGCAAACAATTTAAAGTCATCGAAGTGGAAGATTTACAAGCTGAATAATCACAGTTGCCCCGAGGTTACCTTGGGGCTTTTTTTATGAGATGAATTTTCAGTTCAAAAGCGACCAGCTTAAGACTGCTGAAAACAGTTCGAATTAGCGTAAACCTGTCTGGCTGAAGCGTCCTACCACCGACTTACAGGCATTTTTGTCAATTGTCGGAACGTGGTGGGCGCAGATTTGAGTCAAAATATCGCGTCTCAAATGCTGGCCGTTCACTCCCTAATGCCATATTGACGAAACGTGTTCGGGTCAGCTGTGTTCCAGCAATTGGCACCCAGCTCCGGAAGTCTTAGTAGAACACACACTGGAATCTTGATGAAGCATTAAATTATCGCTGACTAATTTCAAACTATTTAAATCTACCTGCTAATTTTAACGACCAATATCATTTATCTAAAATCGTTTGACAAACATAATAGTCAATGATAAAGTAGTCAACATTAAATAAAGATTAGAAAATAATTAAACGCGACGATTAGGAAAGTAGCACTTAAGCAATTGTTCAGAGAGGTTCCGGTTGGTGAAAGGAATTCATATTGCTATCTTGTGAAAATCCCCTAATCACGGTAAGTGCGATCATTATTTGTGAGTACTTAATGGCAGCATCCATTATCATGCTAGCGCATCGTCACTTAACTTACCGTGCGTGAAGTGAGGCCAGTTTACTGGCAAATAATAGGTGGTACCGCGGAAACGCCCTATATCAATCAACTACTTGATTGGTATAGGGCGTTTTTATTGTCTAATCGAAGGAGGAATTTCTATGTTAACAGGAACTCATTTAATACAGCTAAAAAATGGTTTTCATTTATTTACTCGGACAGTTGGTCACGGGCCAGTCAAAGTATTATGCGTTCACGGTGGCCCTGGTAGTAATCATACTGAATTTGAAAACTTTGCCACTGAGCTAGGTGAAGAAAATTTTCAAATCAGCATGTATGATCAATTAGGCTCCTTTTACTCAGATCAACCTGACTTTTCAAGGCCTGAAAATCAACAGTTCTTGTCTTTGGATTATTATTTGTCTGAATTAGAAGAAGTCCGCCAGCAGCTCGGACTCGAAGACTTTTACTTACTTGGTCACTCGTGGGGGGGCTTATTGGCTCAAGAATATGCTCTGAAATATGGTCAGCACCTCAAAGGCTTAATTATCATGAGTATGATTGATAACATCGCTGAATACACACCACACGTCAATAAATTGCGCGAACAAACGTTAATAGCGAGCCAAGTTAGCTATATGCAAGATATTGAAAACGCGGAGGCCTTTGATGATCCAGAATACAAAAGCCTTGTCACGACTCTCAACCGGCACTTCGTTTGTCGTCATCCGGAAAATGCGCCTCGTCAATTAGTCTCAACACTAGCTACCCCTGTTTATAATTATTTTCAGGGCAATAACGAATTCGTGATGGTTGGGGCATTAAATGGCTGGGATCAACGTGCAAACCTCCATAAAATCATGACACCTACTTTACTCACTTTTGGGGAATACGACACGATGCCGCTATCAGTTGCCCGGCGTATGCAGCGAACTCTTCCAAAGGCACGGTTAACTTTAACGCCAGATGGTGGTCATTGTCATAGTGTAGATAATCCCACCGCTTTCTTCCATAGCTTGAGACGCTATCTCACCGATGTCGAAACCAATCAATTTACAGCATATTAATTGAGGAGGAACGCTAATGTTGATGAAAAAATTGACAACTATTAGTTGCCTTTTACTAGTACTAAGTAGTCTAACCGCTTGTGGGCAAGCACATGCCAATGTCACAACCACCAGGAAAACCCTGCATTTGATGCAGGATAGTGAATTAACCTCATTGGATACCTCAAATACAGCCACACTTACACAATGGAACGTCTTACAACAATCCATGGAAGGCCTCTATCGCATGAACGCTCAGAATAAAGTGGTCGGTGCAATGGCCACTAAAGTCGTTAAACCAACAAATCATGGCAAAACCTACACCTTTCACTTACGACGAAATGCAAAGTGGAGTAATGGTCACACCGTCACTGCCAAAGATTTCGTAACAGCTTGGCAACGCTCTGTCAGTGCCACTTCTACCTCTGGTTATAGTTACATATACGAAGGTATCAAAAACGCTGCTCAAATTTCAGCCGGACATAAATCTGTTAAATCATTGGGCGTTACTGCAGTGAATAAGCACACTTTAAAAGTTACGCTCAGCCACGCCATGCCATACTTGAGTAAGATGCTCACCATGCCCGCTTTCTTTCCCCAGGATCATCAAGTGGTGTCCAAATACGGGAAAGATTACGGAACTACTAGTACAAAAATGGCCTACAATGGCCCGTTCGCCGTTAAAGGTTGGAACGGGACTAATGATTCTTGGAATTTGTTAAAAAATACATACTATTACGATAAAAGTGACATCAAGTTAAATAAAATAACAATGCAAGTTGTCAAAGACTCCACAACTGCCCATAATCTCTTCTCACAAAATAAATTAGATGACGCTACTGTCACCGGCGTCACCGCGCAGGGTGTTCAAAATGACTCGCATCTGAAACACGTCAGTAAAGCTGGCACTTATTATTTACGTCTCAACATGCAAAAAAATCGGGCTTTAAACAATCAATATTTACGTCAAGCCTTGAATCTTGTGCTTAATAAAAAAACACTCACCAAAAATATTTTGAGTGATGGTTCAACACCTGCTTACAATTATGTCACACCAGGTTTAACCACCGATCCCACTACGGGCAAGGATTTTGGTACTGAAACTCAAAGCACCTACCGACACAATGTTGCTAAAGCACAAGTATTATGGAATAAGGGTCTCAAGCAACTTGACCGTTCTTCTGTAACATTAAAGCTAGTTAGTGATGACACGACGGTCGCTAAGAATATTGACCAGTTTGTTCAAGCCGCTGTAGCACAAAACCTGAAACATGCCAAAATGTCAGTTTCAGCGATACCTTCAAAGGCCTCCGGCGAAGCAGTTACTAACGGAAATTACGATTTGACTTATACACTCTGGCTAGCAGACTACGCGGACCCGATTTCCTTTTTCGACATTCTGACAAAGAACAATCCGCAAAACTACGGGCACTATGATGACACTGTTTTCAATCAACAAATCACCGCTGCACACAACCAGAACGCAACTAACACACAATCATACTGGCAAAATATGAGAACTGCCGCCAAACGTCTCAACCAAACAGCAGCAGTCGTACCGCTTTACAACATGACTGAAAGTCACCTTGTAAATTCTAATTTAAATGGTGTCAGCTATCATGCGGTTGGCGAAAACGATTATACGCGTGCTTACTTCAAATAATTGTCTGGGTTCTGAAATAAACATCAGTCATTATGCACTATATCTGCCCATAATGAACTCTCATCGCCAACTTCACTATGAGTCGATTAGATTATTTTGTTCAACTGACATCGTAATGACTCGACAAAAAAACCATTATTTCAATGACTCATCCTTCATCGAAATAACGGTTTTTAGTCTGATTTGTAAAAATCACACCCTACTGAATCCGGTCACTAAAGTGCAAGACCCGATCCAAGCTGTACATAATTGGCGCGGTGATACTCATGATAATCAACTCTGATAAAGCAGTTGTTAGATACGTCGGCCAGAAAGCGACGCCGCTACTCATCATGGTAATCATCAGTGCGATCATAAACATCGAAACGGTGAATAGCGCGATATTCAGTAACATCCGTTGCCAAACCGTCTTCAACTTAGGGGCCAACCACGTCAATACCAGCAGGGCTAATAATGATTGGCCGCCACCAAAGAGAACGTTGAGGAGACTCGCACCGGGACCAAAAGCGTCAAACAAAATAACGCCAGCAACAATTCCCCAAATATACTTGCGATTGAACACGGCTAAGTGGTTCAACCCTTCAGAAACGCGGAATTGAATTGCGCCCGATGCTAAGCTAAAAGCTGCGGGGCCTAGGCATAGTACAACATACATTGCAGCGACTAGGGCGTTGATAATCCATGGTCGAATTTTTGATTGTGTCATTCGCTTAATTCCTCCTAGTTTTTTTAACGTGGGATGGTTACGAACCACGTATTGATTGAAACAAAGCGAATATAATCGTAGCACGCTCTAGTAGTTCCCGCAAGCTTGCTAATTGAAAATGCTGGTAGGAATAAATAAGTTACCTAATGTAGCCGCCATTACCGCCTTAATTGCTGGCATCCGGTTGCCGGCCTCTTCAAAGACGACCGCCTGCTTACTCTGGAAGACATCATCCGTAATTTCAAACGCCGTCATTCCGTACTGTTCGCCTAATTTGGCTCCCAGCTGCGTCTTTAGATCGTGTAGTGCTGGTAAGCAATGCATGACAATCGTCGATGACTTGCCAGTAGCTGCGAGTAACGCAGTATTAATTTGAAACGGCAATAGTTGCTTGATCCGCTCACCATAGTCGACCTGCTCGCCCATTGAGACCCAGACATCCGTATAAAGCGCATCAGCCTGAGTAACGGCTTGTTGCGGATCAGCCGTAATCACGACCGTGCTCCCAGCTGCCTGCGCATACTGTTGGGCCAACGCGACCACTGCTGGGGCTGGCTGTAACGCTACCGGGGCCCCGATAGCGATATTGATGCCGAGCATCGCTCCCGCCACAAGTAAACTATTAGCCATATTATTGCGACCATCACCAACGTACGCTAACGTCAACCCTTTTAAATGACCAAAATGTTCCTTTAATGTTAAAAAATCCGCTAAAATCTGCGTCGGGTGCCACTCATCGGTCAATCCGTTCCAGACTGGCACACCACTATAGGTCGCTAAGTCTTCGACCGTGCTTTGTTTAAAGCCCCGAAATTCAATACCATCATACATGGACCCCAGTACTTTCGCCGTATCAACAACTGACTCCTTCGTCCCGAATTGGATGTCGTCCTTACCCAAAAACTCTGGATTCGCGCCCAGATCATTAGCCGCCACAGTAAACGCAGAACGTGTCCGTGTCGACGTTTTTTCAAACAGCAACGCAATATTTTTTCCTTGTAAATAAGGGTGTGGGATATGGTGTGCTTTAAGGGTCTTCAAGTGACTAGCAAAGTCAATTAAGTAAGCTAATTCTGTTGGTGTATAGTCGATTTCCTTCAAGAATGACCGACCTTCAAATTGATTATTCATTCGTCGTGACCTCCGTTGTCAAAGTTGTCAGTACCTTTGCAATCAAGGCAATCCCAGCTAATAAATCGGCCGGTTGCATCACAATTAGGGGTAACAAACGTAACGTATTATCGCCAGCTGATAACGTCAATAAGCCTTCTACTTGTAGCCGGGTAATGACTTGATTAACCGGCATTTGTTCATCTAAGTGGATTCCAATCATTAGGCCCTTCCCCGTGATTTGTTTAACTACCGGTATCGGTTCGACTTGAGTCGCTAGGGCTTGCCAGACAAGTTCGGCATGGGCCCGAACCGTCGTTAACAGCGCCGGTGTTAATTGGGTCAAGACACGTTTTGCCGCCGCCATAGCAACAGCATTACCGGCGAACGTCGAGCCATGGCTGCCCGGACCAAAGGCAGTGGCTAATTGCCGCCGACCAACCATTGCCCCCACTGGCAAGCCATTCGCTAAGCCCTTGGCGACCGTGTAGATATCAGGATCCAGGCCGTAACCTTCATAGGCCATCCGGTAACCAGTCCGACCGATTCCCGTCTGCACCTCATCAATAATCAACAAAACACCCGTTGCTTGGCATTTCGCATTAACCGCTTGTAACCAAGCTGTTTGTCCCGCAAAGACGCCGCCTTCACCTTGAACGACTTCTAAAATAACGGCCGCCAACTCTGGTGTGATTTTGTCCAAAGCCGCGTCGTCATTATAGGTTGCAAACGTGATGCCAGGCACTAATGGCGCATAGCCAGCCTGAATATGAGGATTGCCCGTCATCGACATAGCGCCATAGGTTCGACCGTGAAATGAATGCTGAAAAGCTAAGATGCCGGTTTTACCCGTGTACTTCCGTGCGAGTTTTAATGCAGCTTCATTGGCTTCGGTTCCGGAATTTGCAAAGTATACGAGTCGCTCTTCACCATTCGCTAACAGGCCGGCAACGGCATCTTGTAATTCATTTTCGTATAAATTCGACGTATGCCAGATATGCGTCAACTGCTGGGTGACGGCCGCCTGAATTTGTGGTTGGTGATACCCAAAGTTGCAGACCCCGATTCCCGCCGTAAAATCTAAATACGTCTTGCCATGATTATCAGTCAGATGAACGCCCTGACCATCCGTAATGGCAAATGGAAAACGTTGATAGGTTGGAAACACGTGTTGCATGGTCATACGGCCACCTCCTGAATAATTGCGGTTCCTGGTTGATCGATTGCATTCGTAATAATAGCCTGCTTGACTCCCGTCTGAATCGCGGCAATTGCAGCTTGAACTTTGGGTTGCATTCCCGCGGTGATCACAGCTGTTCGAATCAATTGCTGAGCTTGTTGTGGCGATAGTGATGTCATCACATTACCGTGATGTATAATTCCCGGGACATCGGTTAGCAAAACCAATTTTTCAGCATGTAGTTGTTGGGCTAGCACGGTCGCTGCCATATCCGCATTGACATTGAGCCATTGTCCCGTCTCGGTTAAGGCTAAAGGGGCCAAAATACCGATATGATGAGCCAACAATTGCATTAATTGCACTTGATTGACAGCGGTGAGCCGGCCGACATACCCTAGCTGTCGATAATCAATCAATTCACCAGTTAGTAACTGATTATCCGCCGCATTGAGCCCCAACACAGGTAGGTGATGTTGCGTTAATTTTGCAAGTAAGGCTGGTTGCGCATCTCCTAGCAGGGCCAACTTGGTGAGCACTAAGGTCGCCGCATCCGTCACCCGCAACCCGTTCACCTTATGCACGGGCAAAGCAAGCTGAGTCGTCAGTCGATTGATCATTGGCCCCCCACCGTGTACGATCAGAATCTGATAATGCTGTTGGTACCACTGTGCGATTTGGTCAAAGAAAGTGGTGCTCAATTGGCTAATCGCCTGGCCCCCAATCTTAATTACAATTAATTTTGTCATTTTCACCACCTCCGTTTAAGTATGATAGCTCGCGTTAATTTTGACGTAATTGTAAGTCAAGTCACAACCCCAAGCCTGACCACTTGCTGTACCGTGATGTAAATCAACATCGATCATAATCTGGTTATCACGTAAGGTCGCCTGCACCGCTGCCATATCAAAGTCAACGGCCAGACTTTGTTGAACAAGTAAAACGCCGTTCATTTCAATATCGACCGTCGCCACATCGATGTCTGCATCAGTGGCGCCAATCGTGCTAATGATTCGCCCCCAATTCGGGTCTTCACCGAAAATGGCCGCCTTAACGAGGTTAGAGCCAACAATTGCTTTGGCGATTTGCTGACCATCAAACGTTGTAGCGGCGTGGACCACATTACATTCGACTAACTTGGTCGCACCCTCACCGTCAGCGGCAATTTGCTTGGCAAGTTGGCCTAAGACATAGTGCAACGCCTGATTAAAAATATCATAGTCGGTGGTACCCGCTTGTAAACTCGGATTATCTGCCAGACCATTCGCCAACGTGACCACCATGTCATTAGTAGACGTGTCACCGTCAACAGTAATCTGATTGAATGTCTGATCAACGTTAGTACTTAGCATGTCCTGTAAAACTGGCCCGTCTATTTGGGCATCGGTGGTGACAAAACCAAGCATGGTTGCCATCTTGGGATGAATCATTCCAGAACCTTTGGCAAAACCGGTCAAGGTAACTAACTGGCCGCTGAGTTCACACTGCACACAGACGGTTTTGGGATGCTGGTCTGTCGTTAACACGGCGTAGGTCACCGCGTCACTCTTCGTTGGTGTCAATTGCGGCAAGCCGTTTTTGATTTTATCCATGGGTAACTGAGCACCAATCAGCCCAGTTGAAGCAACGCCAATCAAGTTCGGCGCCACGTTTAGTTTATTCGCTAACCAGGCTTGTTCTTGCAGCGCATTCTGCCACCCCTGCTCGCCAGTACAAGAATTGGCGATTGCACTATTCAGCAGCAGTCCCTGTAATTGGTGGCCCTGGTCGATCATCTGTTTAGTTAACTTAGTTGGTGCTGCCTGAAACTGATTCGTCGTATAAGTTCCAGCCGCACTGGCAGGCACTTTTGAAAATAGCCAACCAAAATCTTTTTTATGACGACGAAGACCAATATGAATGCCATCACTGTAAAAACCTGCCGGCCACTGAAAGGCAACCGTTTCAAACTTCGTATTCGTTAAAACTTGCATCTGCATAACTTCCTCTCTTATTGCACCTTATCAGGGAAATACAGGTAACGTCGGTAATCCGGCCGTAACCGCGAAATCAAAATAGCGATTAAAATTCTGAACGGCCTGCCCCGCAGCACCTTTCATCAAATTGTCAATGACGCTCACAACCACGATGGTGTTCGTGACCGGATTATAATCAACGCCTAACGCACAGTTATTAGACCCAACAACGTCCTTGAGCGTCGGCATCCCCGTTGGTAGCACTTGCACGAACGGCTGCTCATGATAGGTCGCGGTAAAAGCTGCGCGGACCTGCGTCGTTGTCAATGCTGACTTCGCTTTGGCATAAATCGTCGTCATAATCCCACGCGTTACTGGAATCAAAGTGGTAGTAAATTCAATCGCAGAAATCGCGGACCACCACTGCTGTAACTGTTGCATCATTTCAGGGATATGTTGATGTTGATTCAACTTGTATAAACTCAAATTATCATTCACAGCGACGTAATGACTCGCAGCTGTCGCTCGTTTGCCAGCACCAGATAAGCCGGACTTAGCATCCACAACAATCGAAGTCGGTTCGACCAACTGTTGCTGAGCAAGTGGCGCTAGTCCTAATAACGTAGCAGTCGCATAACAGCCGGGATTCGCAATGTAGGTGGACAACGGCGCCGGCATATCAGCTAAGCCGTAGCTCGCCTGCGCCAAAGCGGTCGCCGGTGCTGGATCACGTTGGTACCACCGCTGATATTGCTCTGGATCATGCAAGCGGAAGTCACCAGATAAATCGATGACTGGAAAATGAGCAGCGATGAATGGTAATGCCAATTGTCGCGTGATGCCCGCTGATGTCGCAAAGAACACAATCGCGTTATCGCGCATGATTGCCGTCGCATCGAATGGTCGAATAACCGCCGTTTCCTTCTGGTACATGGCTGCCACCGTCTTTAATGCCACCGTAGTTGCTCCCACGTGCCCGTATAATTGGATGCGATCGATCTCGGGATGTTGTTTCAAGAGCCGGTACAACACCATGCCACTGTACCCCGTAACGCCAACTAGCGCGACTTGCATATAATCACCTCAAATATTCAAAAATAGTGTATTAGCTGCATGTTCATGCAGAAAGTATGATTCACACTATATTCTCATCGCTTTAAAATTGCAAGCTTTATTGAAAAAATATTCATTTTTGCTCTATTAATTGCATGTTTTTAGCTTTATTCAGTTGTTTATGCATTTAATATGTATTTTTAATTGACATCCACAATAAAATGATGTTTACTTATCCCATTAACCAAAATGAAATTTTAACCAAATTATCAGAAAGGGTGCGATTGGGATGAACAAATACTTAACTTTAGCAGACGGCACACAGTGGATTGGAACGGCAATTGGGGATTGCCAGCTAGAGGCTGCGGGGCGCATCGTCTTCAATACGGGAATGACGGGTTATCAGGAAACATTGACTGATCCATCCTACCTAAATCAAATGATTGCCTTCACTTACCCATTAATTGGTAATTATGGTATCGATCCGACCGTGGCCCAGGCACCAACGATTGGCGCACAAGCCATCATCGTTCACGAGCTGGCCACTTTTAATGATCACTATACTAGTCGCCAATCACTGGCAAGTTTTCTGACAATCCACCATGTAGCCGGCATTGAAGGCGTCGATACTCGTGACCTAACGATTCACATTCGTCAAACGGGAGCCCAGATGGCAATCTTGAGCAATCATCCCATCACTGATTTTGAAGCGCAACTCGCCACATTCGCACCCCAAGCACTAACGGCTACCCCCCTCCCAGTAGCGACGACCACCATCCGTCCACGCGTCGCGATTCTCAACTTTGGTGAAAAAGCAGCTATCACCGCTGAATTGCAAGCCCGGGGCGCGGACGTTGTTGTCCTTCCACCTACAGCTAGTCTCAAGGCCGTGGCCGCGTATCACCCTGACGGAATTTTGTTATCCAACGGTCCCGGTGATCCGACTGACTATCACACTTACTTAGCGACCATTCGCCAACTCGCACAACGTTATCCGCTGGCTGGCATTTGCCTTGGTCATCAGTTGATTGCGCTCGCCTATGGTGCTCAGACTTACCAGCTTTCCTTTGGTCACCACGGGCTAAACCATCCGGTACAAGCCTGCGCTGACGGTCGTATTATCATGACTTCGCAAAATCATGATTACGCCGTCGATCCGGCATCGATCAAGGGCACCCCGCTGATCGTCACGCACACTGAATTAAATGACGGCAGCATTGAAGGCTTGCGCCTACCGCACCAGGCCGTAATGTCGGTGCAATTCCATCCCGAAGCACACCCGGGGCCCCAGGAAGCTGGGCAATTTTTCGATGATTTCTTACTAACAATTCAAAAGGAGGCGGTTGTTAATGCCTAAAAACAATGCCATTCATTCGATTGCTGTCATCGGTTCTGGTCCAATCAAAATCGGTCAAGCCGCTGAGTTCGACTATGCCGGTACTCAGGCTTGTCTAAGCCTTAAAGCAGCCGGCTATCATGTCATTTTGATCAATTCAAACCCAGCAACCATCATGACTGACACGGCCACCGCCGACGAAGTCTACTTAGAACCTCTGACTTTGACCAGTGTCACTAAAATTCTGCGGGCCACCCACCCTGATGCTTTGCTCCCGACACTTGGTGGACAAACCGGATTGAACCTAGCGATGGCGTTAGATCAGGCTGGCGTTCTTAATGAGTTGAAGATCCAACTGCTAGGAACTTCCCTAGCCACCATCAATCAAGCTGAAGACCGGGCAGCATTTAAAGCACTTATGAAGCGGCTCCATCAACCGATTCCAGCAAGTACCACTGTTCACCACGTGACCAGTGCATTGTCGTTTGCTGAAAAAATCGGTTATCCGGTCATTGTTCGTCCAGCCTTTACACTCGGGGGTTCAGGTGGCGGCATTGCCAATAATGCCGCCGAATTGACCCAAACGTTACAGCGGGGGTTGACCATGTCCCCCGTCACCGAGTGCTTGATTGAACAAAGTATCGCCGGCTTCAAAGAAATTGAATTCGAAGTCATGCGTGATAATCAGGGTACCAAGATCATCGTCTGTTCCATGGAAAACTTCGATCCGGTCGGTATTCACACTGGCGATTCTATCGTGTATGCCCCCGTTCAGACTTTGACTGACACTGAATATCAGCAGCTACGAACGGCGGCTTTGACGATTGTGGAAGCCCTCGACATTAGAGGTGGGTGCAACGTTCAACTCGCTCAAGACCCGAATAGTCGTCAGTACTACGTCATCGAAGTGAACCCGCGGGTCAGTCGTTCATCGGCGCTAGCTTCTAAAGCGACGGGATATCCAATTGCCAAAATTGCAGCCGATATCGCAATTGGTCTAAATTTATCTGAGATCAAGAATCCAGTCACGCAGACAACCTATGCGGCCTTTGAACCAGCTTTAGACTATGTGGTTGCCAAAATCCCCCGGTTTGCGTTTGACAAGTTTCCAACGGCCGACGCTCACTTGGGAACACAGATGAAAGCCACGGGGGAGGTCATGGCGATTGGGTCAACCTTGGAGGAAGCCACGCTCAAGGCGATTGCTTCGCTTGAAATCGATCCCAAGACCCAAGCTTCCTTGACCCCTGACCACCACGTCACCACGACTGAATATATCGACCAATTGACCCACCCGACAGATCAGCGGCTCTTCTATCTATTGGCGGCGCTGCAAGCGGGTTGGCCGTTAGCAAAATTAGCGACGCTAACGCAAATCACGCCATTTTTCTTGAGTAAGTTACAGCACATCGCCCAACTCATCCGGAATATCAAGCAAGTGCCGACGTCCCAACACCTCTTATCGGCGAAAAAGTACGGTGTGAGTCTGGCGACCATGGCGCATTATGCCCAAACTTCGGTAGCGACCATTGCTGCCATGACTGCTGATTTACCCTTCGTTTATAAAATGGTCGATACGTGTGCTGGTGAATTTGCCAGTGTTACACCATATTTTTACAGCACTGCTTTTGGACAAACTAACGAGAGTCACCCACTAGGACACAGTATTTTAGTACTCGGATCAGGCCCCATTCGAATCGGACAAGGCATCGAATTCGACTACACCACCGTTCACTGTGTCAAGGCCATTCAACAAGCTGGCTACCATGCAATCGTCGTCAATAACAACCCCGAGACGGTCTCCACCGACTTTTCTACCTCGGATAAGCTTTATTTCGAGCCACTAACAATCGAACGTTTGATGCCAATCATTGCGTTGGAGCAACCCGCGGGCGTCATCGTTCAATTTGGGGGCCAAACTGCGATCAACCTTGCCCATCAGCTCACTAAATTAGGAGTCACCGTCCTAGGAACCAGTGTGTCCGCTACCGATTTGACCGAAGACCGGCAATCTTTTGCGGACTGTTTACGTCTACTAAAGATTGCCCAAGCCGCTGGAACGACCGTAACTGAGTTATCCGGTGCCCGTCAAGCAGCTCACGCAATCGGTTACCCCTTACTCGTACGGCCAAGCTTTGTACTCGGCGGCCGGGCCATGGCAATCGTTCATAACGATCATGAGCTCACGCCAGTTATTAAATCAGCGGTGGCAGCTGGCCATGGTGCGCCTATCTTAATGGACCAATACTTGTCGGGAACCGAGTGTGAAGTTGACGTTCTCTCCGATGGAACGTCGTGCTTCATTCCAGGAATCATGGAACATATTGAAGGTGCTGGCGTTCATTCTGGCGATTCCATTACAGTCTATCCACCACAGCACCTCAGCCCTGCTGTTCAAGATAAGATCGTCACCATTGCCACCAAATTAGCACAACACCTCCACTGTGTCGGTATGATGAACATTCAGTTCGTCGTCACCGATGATGTCTACGTAATCGACGTTAATCCGCGGGCAAGTCGAACAGTTCCTTACATGAGCAAGGTTACTCACTTGCCACTGGCACAATTGGCAACCCGGCTAATTCTCGGTCAAAGTTTAGCAACCCTTGGCCTAGTCCCCGGACTCTTGACACCCGCTCCACAACAAATTGCTATAAAGGCCCCAGTCTTCTCTTTCAATAAATTGCCACAACCACCAGTCGTTTTAAGTCCTGAGATGAAATCAACTGGTGAGACTCTTGGTATCGGCCCGACTTTCACGACCGCTTGGCATGCCGCCATGGCTGATAGTTATCACTTAGAGACTTGGCACACAGTGGATGGTCTCATCACCGATATTGCCACTGTGGCGCAACCCGCGGTCCAGGAACTGTTCGCGGCTAACCACCTCACCGTCACAACAATCGCTAACACGACTGATTGGCCTGCAAAGACTAAAGCAGTGGGTTTCACACTTAATGACCAAACTGACAATCCCGTGGCTATCGCTGCATTGAATCATGGACAACCATTGATTACGGCGATTGATACGCTTAAGACCCTATTGGCCAGTACGACAACGATGGTAAGCGAATAAGCCTGCTTCTTCGTACTTAGTCCAACTAACGAAGTCCCCTGGATGGCCATATCAAGCTCACCACCATGCGATCCTGTTTTTTCACAGCAAAAATGCTTATCAAGACTGGTATCTCGCCAATCATCTTGATAAGCATTTTTTAGTCATCACCCAGCAACCTGTCCATCATGAGCGCCAAAGTTTAATTTATCTTGAATCCGATGCCGAAATTCAGCAAAATCGACACTCAACCGTGACCGTGGATGTGGTAATGGATTTGTCACAATTTCTTTGATTCTCCCAGGACGAGGCGTCATCACAATAATTCGGTCACTCAAGTAGACTGCCTCATCGATATCATGAGTAACTAAAATCATCGTCGTCTGTGTCTGCTGCCAAACCTGTTCGATGACATTCTGAATATCCGCACGTGTAAACGCATCAAGAGCCCCCATCGGCTCATCCAAAAGTAGGAGCTGCGGGTTCATGATAATTGACCGCGCGAGGGCAGCTCGTTGGGCCATCCCACCAGAAACCTGATGCGGATAAGCATTTTCAAAGCCTTTTAGCCCCATCAATTCAATATAATGGTCGACCAATTGGTGGTCATAATGCCGACCACGCGTCACTTTCAGGCCGACACTAATATTCTCCTTGATTGTTGACCATGGAAAAAGGCTGCCATGTTGGAAAACATAACCGCGAGAATTATCTGGTCGCTTAATCTGCTGATTATCGATCGTTAGCTGACCGCTAGCGGGATGGTCTAATCCAGAAATCAGGCGTAGTAACGTGGTCTTACCACAACCAGACGGCCCAATGATTGCTACGAACTCACCCGGATTGACGGTGAAATCAATATCATCTAGCACGTCGATCTGATGACCATCATTGTCTTGAAGCCGCTGATTAACATGTTGAACTGCAAGTAATCCCATCTTATAAGCTCCTTTCTAGTGAGCACCATCGCGCCAACGTAGGCAGTAATCTTGAACTTTGGTAAACACCGCAAATAACACTGAAAACAGAATCGCCATAATCACAATTGCCGCATAGACTTGTGTATAATTCCCGGTACCCTTTGCCCAGTTGATAAACCAGCCCAGTCCGACCTTAGCACCAATCATCTCGGAAATTACCAGCATTGTAAACGACAATCCCATTGCCGTATAAACGCCAGTAAAGATACTTGGCAACGCTCCGGGAAGGACGATTTTGCGGATAATCTGCCACTCACTAAATCCTAAGGTCTTTGCTGATTCGAAGTATTCCTTGCTAATCCCTTGAACGCCACCAATCGTCATGAAGGCCACTGGAAACCAAACCGAGAAGGCAATCAAGAAGACTTCGGCCATGTAACTAGTCGGAAAGATGACCATCGTCAGCGGCATCCATGCAGCCGCAGGGATAATCCCGATGACCTTCAAGTAGGGGAATGCCCAGTAGTTAAACTCACGATAGCGTCCCATGCCCAAACCAAGTAAGATTCCAAGAATGGTCCCAATCACAAAACTAATCAACCAAAGCGCTAATGATGACAACGTCGAAGCCCAGAGCAAGCCGGCATTTTCGCGCATCTGGTCCAAGATTTGTGCAAAGCTCACGAAGAAAGGCTGTTCTAGAACGGCAAACTTTTCGGTCAGAAGATCCTGCACGATCAGCAAGCCAACTAACGAAACGTTCAACTGGGCAAAATGTCCATTATACCGGCGAATTCGACCATTTGTAACTGCGCCAATCAGCGTAACAATCAATAAATAAGCAAAGTACCCACCTAAAAACCAATGATACGTCTGATTATTAACGGTTTCCTGTGATACAACCAATTGGTTTTCAAAATACGCAATTGCTAATACGACTAAACTAACAATGTTCCAGGTCAAGTGCCAGGGCTTCCAATAACGGCCAGTTGTCTTAGCTGCCTGCACAGCTTTTTTTCGACTCAATTGGACTGCTGTTATTTGCATACTATTCTACCTCCTTGAACTTAGTTCTTAGATAAATCTGGATACCAATAAGCTTGCTTCAACAATTGCTTGTTATTCGTATTCTTCTTCAAATATCCTGCTTGCTTCAATTGCTTGATATAATAACTTAAATCTTCTTTACCTGTCTTAAGATTTAGTTCAAAATGTTCATCTTTCAAGATCTGGGTCACATTCTTCACATTGATAAACTTCGTCTTGGAGACATACCCCTTATTTAATTCAATCTTTGCTGTCTCTTCAGGATGGTTATTGATCCAAGCAGCGGCTTGTTTGTATGAACGGACAATGGCCTTAGCCTTCGCTGGATTCTCTTTGACTAACTTGCTCGAAACGTACAAGTAACAGCAAGCACCCTTTGATTTCATTCCCATTGCAGCCATCTTAGCATTGCCACTATTGTTATTATTATCAATAATGGTCTTAAACCCAGATTCCTTTTGTGCTTGGTAAGCATACGGATCGACCGTCCCAATTGCATCGACCTGCCCCTTTTCAGCCGCCTTTGCCAATAGATCAGTGCTGTAAACCTTCCACGTTACTCCCGTCTTCGGATCAATACCCGCATGTTGAAGTGCAATGGACGTCACGTATTGTGGTGTTGAACCCTGAGCCGGAATCCCAATCGTCTTGCCTTTTAAGTCCTTAACACTCTTAATGATTGAGTTTTTCGGAACCAGCAACTTGATACAGCCTTGGTGGATTCCACCAACAGCTTTGATTTGCGCCCCGTTTTGAATCGCAGGTAAGTATTGAAAATCACCATTTTGCGCGTCATATTTGCCACTCGCAAAACCCGCTTCTAGGTCACTGATATCCCGCGGGTTCGCTACTAGTTTGGCCTTGATACCATTTTTCTTAAAGAACCCCTTCTCATACGCGATATAATTTGGCGCATTACAAATAGAACCGTCCTTAGCTGGTATCGTTACTTCACCATACTTATAGGTTTTAGATGTATCCTTACTACTAGCACTGCTACTGCCGCAGCCAGCTAATACTGTTCCCAGTGCAATAAAACTTAATAACCCAAAAATAATTTCCTTTTTTCGCATACGCGAAGCCTCCCCAAAAATATATAATAAAAAATCGCCCCACTGTCGTTATGACAGAAGGACGATGACTCGTGTTACCACCTTTAATTCGACTATTTTTCGCAAAATAGTCCTCAGCAGGTACGTCAATCTCACTGAATTGAGATACCTTTGTCCGTTTATCGGGGACCACCGTCAGCGCTTAATCATTCGGCACTGAATGCTCCAAGACCATTTTCAACCATGCGGGAATACCGGCTTGCACCTGACCCGGCTCTCTGAAAAACCCACGATTGATTTACTTATCTCATCACCGCATTTGAATAATTAGAATATAATTAGATTATAGTTCTAAGTTCACACTTGTCAACACAAAATTTAATGTTTCTAATTTTTGATTTGAATTCAGTCGTTCTTTTATCGCTGTCAAGTCAACGTTTTGCGCCCAGTATCAGCTATTGAAATTAGTTTTGAGTTATCAGTTGCTCAAGCAAAAATTAAAATTAGATGAGTTGTTAAGCAAGCCGACAGTTAGTTTTCTATTTTTCAGCACTTGTTCGTCCTATTCCGGATTTCGGGGCTAGTTGCCAATTGCTGGAACGTAGCCGACGTGAAGCGCCTTACAATTAGATGTCGTAGAGCGCGTTTACACTACGCTGAACTTTTTCAAGCAAATCTAAGCTGGCTGATTCTGACCCCCAGAAATCTGCATGGCATTACTGTCTTTCAGTGATCGGTAACGCCGGGATCTCATTGAATAGAATTGGAACGGTTTCAAGAGTCACCTCGGAGAATTCTAGGCCGAACCATTTGGCAGGCGTTGTCGCGTATTTTTTAATCATTAATTTCGTCTCGATCACTAATCGATCCAAGCGGGATAACCGACTACCATTTTCTAACTTCTCCTCGATGATAACGAAGCGGAAGTCACCGACATCGCGGCCAGAAGTGACTGAATATGTCTGCTTTTGCGCCGCTAAACGTCCCGTAGCCATTAAGTCGCGGACAATCGTCCGTAAATAGCGGTTAATATCTTGGCGGACACGAAAGCCCAGGTATAACTTAACAGTTACCAAATAGTCCGTTGCTAACGTGTCGACAGTATACTCCGCGGTATACGGTTCATCCGTGATTGTCACATTAACAAACCAGTAGACGTCGGCACGTTTCGGCCACTTGTCTAAAATCGAATATAATACCTTTCGCTCCACTTGGCCGCCATCCATTCGGCTTGTTAGGAAGACCACGTTCGTCTGGAACTTGTCCACCGTCTGATCGTTACGTAACTTAGCAAGCTGGTCCTGATATTGTCGTAAACTAAGCGGGTGGTTATGTTGTCTGACAATTTGTTCGCCACGATACCACACAGCCATCACTAGGAAAATTAGTAAAGCAAGTCCGACCGCTACGTAGCCGCCGTGCCAGAACTTGGCTGCGCTGGCAATCAGGAAAATTACTTCGATGGTCGCGAAGAAACCGGTCAGTAGTCCCGCACCGATTAATGGTAAGCGCTTTTGCCGTAAAAACGCGTAGATCAAAGTGGTCGTCATCAGCATTGTCAGTGTGATGGCTAACCCGTATGCAGCTTCCATTCTTTCACTAGTTTGAAAGAAAATCACCAGCATACTCGTCACGCCCCACAGCCCCCAGTTAACGACCGGTAAATACATTTGGCCCACTGCTTTACCGGGGTAAGTAGTCAGTAATCGGGGGAATAGTTTCAGTCGAATCGCTTCACTAACTAACGTAAACGACCCACTGATCAGCGACTGTGACGCGATAATGGCCGCGAGCGTCGCAAAAATAACTGCCGCTATCGTCAGGCTAGCAGGTAACATTGCAAAAAAGGGATTCACATGGCCCTGAATCGCTTGGCCGGGACCTAAAATCCATGCGGCCTGACCGAAATAGCTGAGTAGTAGGCAAGCTTTGACATACGGCCAGCTCAACCGAATATTCGTTTTGCCGACGTGCCCAAGGTCACTGTATAGGGCCTCAGCACCGGTCGTTGCCAGAAAGACGCTCCCTAGAATCATGATTCCCACTTTGTTCGCCGGGCTGATCAAGAGTAACCACGCATAATAGGGATTCAGTGCACGCAGGATCGTCCAATCCTGCACCAGATTAACGAAGCCACTGACTCCCAAAAGCGTGAACCAGCCCAACATGATGGGACCGAATAACTTACCAATCGTGTTCGTTCCAAAACGTTGTAGCATAAATAATAGGGTGATAATTCCAAGTGTAATCAGTATAATCGTATTTTGGCCGGCACCAAACAGTTGAACATATGCTGGTACATCGCGTAAGCCTTCAATGGCAGTCGTAACTGTCACTGCGGGGGTTAGCGCCCCATCCGCCAGTAACGCAGCCCCACCAATCATGGCCGGAATGACTAACCAGCGCGCACGATGACGCACCAATGCGAATAGTGAAAAGATACCGCCTTCGCCATGATTATCCGCGTTTAACGCAATCAGAACGTACTTAACGGTCGTGAGCAACGTCATTGTCCAAAAAACTAGCGAGACGGCCCCCAACATAAACTTCTCATCAACGGCCTGCATCCCACCTTGACCGGTAATGATGGCCTTCATCACGTATAACGGACTGGTTCCAATATCACCATATACGACGCCCATCGCGACTAACAATCCTGCCACCCGATGCTTATTGAACTGAGCCTGTTTACTCATTATGCCCCCATCCTTTCACCGATATTCACGAGTTACAGCCAATCGTCCCTCGTTATAATGGGTTCAACTAGCTTACCTAATCGTCATCAGAAAGACAATCATAATGCACAATAATGTTAGCTCATCACTAAATGCTCCAACAGGCCCTGTAACATTTACCGATAGCCAATTTAGAAACTAAAAGCGGGTTTCAATCCAGTCATTAACTGAATTGAAACCCGCTGATTATCCATACTCGGTCATCGCACCGAAATAGTTCAATTATGTAAATAATTAATCCCCATCGATTGACTATGATTGAAACGTGCGTTGTGGCCGACGTCGTGTTCGATCAGCTAACCCAATACTAATCTGTAACGCATTATCAACTCGGCGCATCGTCTGATCATCCAAATGAGTGACGCGATCTTTAAGCCGTTGCTTATCAATCGTTCGTATCTGCTCCAACAACACAACCGAATTTTTTTCAATCCCCGTATGGGCAGCGTTGATGTTAACATGTGTTGGCATCTTCGCTTTTTGAACCTTAGCAGTGATTGCCGCGACAATCACTGTGGGACTGTAATGGTTACCGACATTATTTTGCACGATTAGTACTGGACGCATGCCTCCTTGTTCGGAGCCTACGACTGGTGATAAATCTGCATAAAAGATGTCACCACGCTTAATGTCAGCTGCGGCCATCGCCTCATCTCCCTTTATTCGATACCCAATGTATCTGATAGTACCCCAATATAACCATCTTGCTACTCATAATAGCATGAACCATTCACTTTTAGCAACCGTTTACCAATTTAATCCAAAGAACTAATCGCTAAGCACCGTTAAAACTAATACTTCAGACCGATTAATTAAGACTGCCCAATGATGATTTCATCAATGTTTAAAAATAAACGAACTTATAATTAGATGCCGATAAATCACTCGAATCACTGAAAAAAACTTAACAGCCCTCATCAATAAAATAGGAGACTCTAAAAAATGAGCGCCAGAATTTCTCTGGCACTCATTTTATTGGCTTAATCTCAATAACCAACCATGTAACCATAGCCTGTACGAGACAATCTTCGCAAACCTATCGTCTGATAAAACTTAATCTATATAAACTCTCGGCACTCGTGGTGCTAACCCACAAGCAATCTCATAATGAATTGTCCCACAATAGTCAGCAATATCTTGCAACGAAATGGTACGAGCACCGTCCGTGCCAACCAAAGTTACCTTAGCTCCAACCGGTACTTCATGTGGCAGACGAACCATCAGCTGGTCCATGCAGACCCGCCCGACGATTTCGCAAAACTCACCATCAACAAGTACATGGAAGCCTTGTAATCGGCGTTCATAGCCGTCCGCATACCCAATCGGCACCGTGCCAATCCATTCATCCTGTGCGGCCGTATACGTGGCACCATAGCTGACCGATTTGCCCCGAGCCAAGCGTTTAACAAACGTCAAGCGTGCCGTTAGCGACAACGCAGGTTGCAAGGGGTATGGTGCGCTGAGTTCGCGACCAGAAGGATTTAGACCATAGAGTGCAACCCCAAAGCGCACCATGTTGCCATTGCAAGCTTGATGCCAGAGACTGGTGGCCGAATTGGACACGTGGACATAGCGTGGTAGCTCATCCACCACTGCAATCAAGTGTTTCCAATTATTTAATTGATGGGTAAAATACGTATCATCTGCCTGGTCAGCCGTTGCAAAATGCGTAAAAATCCCTTCAAAGTCAAATGGTGACTGCGGTTGACGCAAAGTCGTAACCGCCGTTGCCAATTCTTCGGGCGTCTGAAACCCGATTCGTCCCATACCCGTATCTAATGCAAGATGAACGTGAAGTGGTGTCGTCACTTGATTAGCCGCTAAAATTGCTGCGGCCGTAGTCAGCCAATCTTGCGTTCCAACAGCTAGTGAAATATCCTTTTCAGCTACCAGTGGGGCGTATTCCGGTTCCGTAATTCCAAGTACTAGGATGGGTTCCGCAAAGCCAGCGGCCCGCAACGCTAAGGCCTCATCCAGGATTGCAACACAAAAGCCGGTCGCCCCGGCTTCTTTGGCAGCCTGAGCAACTTGGATAATTCCATGTCCATAACCATTCGCTTTAACGACTGCCCATAACTCGGTCAACTCATCCTTTTGCGCCATTTCATTACTAATATTTGTCTTAATTGCCTGCAAGTCGACTGTGACTTGTGTGTGGCGGTGCTCCCCAATTACAACCATCACAAATTGCCTCTTTCCAATATAACTTGTGTCATTACTAACGTATCCGTGTGTGAAATTGAAATCCACGCTGGACCATCAAACGGGTGGCGCGTAACTTCCGGTTTACCCTGGGCGTTGTCTAAAATTTCGATATCTTGAAATCCAACTGCCGCACCAATTCCCGTGCCATATGCCTTACTATATGCTTCCTTAGCTGAAAAACGCCCTGCCATAAACTCGATCTGGCGTTTAACCGGGTAACGTGAAAACACCGCCAACTCAGCCGGTGTTAAGATCTTTTCAGGCAATCTCAGTCCCTTCGCTAGAATCGCTTCAATCCGACTAAGCTCAGTTAAATCAATGCCGGTACCATAAATCACGCTGTGACCCCCTCTATCTCATTATTATCACGTCAACTTAGGCTGATGTTTCCAATTTACCACAGCTACCGCCGCGATAAAAGGGCCCATACACGCAATCTTTTCATGTCAGCATGAATTATTGTTAAAACGTTCCAATTTAATTGGTTTGTTGTTCGTCAGCACTTGTGCGTCCTATGCCGACCTCCANGGGCCCATACACGCAATCTTTTCATGTCAGCATGAATTATTGTTAAAACGTTCCAATTTAATTGGTTTGTTGTTCGTCAGCACTTGTGCGTCCTATGCCGACCTCCAGGGCTGGGTGACAATTGCTGGAACGCAGCCGACGTCGATTTGAGCTAACGCCCAACCCGCGTCATCTCAAATACGAGTCTTATTCTAAGCCGGAAGCAACCCACTTCCGCCTAAGAATAACTTGGCTACTGAGCATTGTCACCCATCCCCTCCAGTCTCAAGCCTGTGAGAGGCCACAGGTTGAAGCCGAGCATTGCCTAGCCAACATAGGCTTTAGTGGCACCGAACTTAGCACAATCTATCGTTGCCTATTTTGATACTGGAACTTTAAACAAAGCGTTAAGTGCACTAGCACTTTGTTGAGAGATTAAATCTTACTATTTTGATTCAGAATTAGTGAATTATCTCAATATCACTTTCAGTCTGACAGTTGATTGACAAAATTATGGTTTATGAAAAACAATGACGAATTCACCAAAAGTTGGGTACACACATGTCCGCCATTCGAACACTGTCCCGACTGGAAGGCGTTTCGGCCAATGCTCAGCGGTGAAATTCCACTTAGCAAGCGTCCTTTGCTTGGTTAGTGGAAGACCAGTATTTAAGACGTGGTCTGCGGCTTAAATCTGTGTCCACCGCGTTCCAGCAATTGGCAGAAATGCCTGGAGGTCGGTTTTAGGACGCGCTAACCAAACATGTTTACGCTCACTCGACTTTTTTCCAGCGGCCTAAGCTGGCCGACTTTGACTTGACGCGTTTGGAACGTTTTAACAATAATTCATACGAACATCTGCCGACTACTTGTATTCTAACATTGTAGGGCATAAAAAAAGCCGAGCGTGCGCTCGGCTTTTGTGCAAAGTTAATTTAATTCAACTTAATTTGTGCGTTGACTTTAATCATTGGTGCGGATCGTATAGCTCCGCTTGCTGCTTTGCTTGCGACCTTCATCATGGTTGCGGTTGCTGCTCCGGTTATCATCGCGACTGCGACCTTTATAACCATTGCTCTTCCGATCGCCACGGCCACCGTTACGATCACGGTCGCGATTGCGACCATTGTGAGAATAACCGCCACGACCATTGCCATGACTGTTATTGCGGTTGCGATTACCGCCACGATATCCGCCACGCCGGTTGTTACCGCCGCCACCTTTGTGACGAGGTAATGGGCGTTCTGGCGTAATCTTAACAGGTACCGCTGACGAGTCATCCTTGGTTAAGTCATTTAACAAGGCAGCAACTAGATCAGTAGCATCGTATTTTTGTAATAATTCAGCAGCTTGATCAGCATACTTTTCAGTCGAAGTCTTAGCAACTAACGAATCAACATTCGCTTCTGCAGCAGCTAATTGGCCAGCAAAAGCTTCAGATTCAGTTGGTGGCTTCAATGGTAACATCCGCTTCTTGGTCAACTTTTCGATGACCCGCAAATATTCCATTTCGTTTGGTGTTACAAAAGTTAATGAAACACCCTTGTGTCCGGCACGGCCAGTACGGCCAATCCGGTGAACATAACTGTCCGGATCCTGTGGAATATCGTAATTGTAAACGTGGGTCACACCAGAAACATCAAGTCCCCGAGCAGCCACATCGGTTGCAACCAAAATATCCAATTTACCAGCCTTGAATTGACGCATGATTTGCGTCCGACGTTGTTGGCTCAAATCACCATGAATCCCAGCGGCATTATAACCACGTGCTTCGAGACCCTTTGATAATTCGTCAACTCGACGTTTCGTTCGACCAAACACGATTGTGAGTTCAGGTGCCTGAACATCAAACAACCGGGTCATAATATCGAACTTTTCAAATTCTTTGGCTTTAACGTAATATTGATCGACCGTATCAGCAGTCATTTCTTTTGATTTGATCTTAACGTGATGCGGTTCCTTCATGAACTGCACACCAATGCGTTTGATTTCAGGTGGCATCGTTGCGGAGAACAACATAGTTTGGCGTTCATCCGGCACTTGTTTGATAATTGATTCGATATCTTCCAAGAAACCCATGTTTAACATTTCGTCAGCTTCATCAAGAACTAACATCTTGACGTGGTCTAACTTGACCGTGCCCCGGCGAATGTGGTCAAGCAACCGGCCGGGAGTTCCGACGATTACTTGTGGGTTTTGCTTCAGATTTCTGATTTGGCGCCGAATATCAGCACCACCGTAAACGACTTGGACTTTCGCCCGTTCGTCTTTACCTAAGCGGAAGATTTCTTCCTGAGTTTGGATTGCTAATTCACGCGTTGGTGAAACAACTAATGCTTGAATGTTATGGTTGTCAAAATCCAAGCGTTGTAAGATTGGTAATGCAAACGCGGCGGTCTTCCCAGTACCGGTTTGTGCTTGACCAATCACATCTTTGCCTTCTAGAACCATTGGAATGGTTTCGGCTTGAATCGGGGTC
Source organism: Lactiplantibacillus sp. YT640 (assembly GCF_049745435.1). Taxonomy (NCBI): domain Bacteria; kingdom Bacillati; phylum Bacillota; class Bacilli; order Lactobacillales; family Lactobacillaceae; genus Lactiplantibacillus; species Lactiplantibacillus sp. YT640. The sequence goes on along the minus strand of NZ_JBMNVY010000009.1, from coordinate 40,052 downwards.
GCTTCTTCGTATCCGGCCCGATTAACTGCTTTAAGTAGGCTATCGGATAAGCCTAGTTCTGTAAACTTCAAATATGTTTCCTCCTAAGGATGACACCATGGGATTACTGCCAGCTAGGAAAAAATCCGTTTCCCGTAAGACGCTGTCATGTAAGCCAACGGTCTGACTTTCATATGGTACAACTGAATTATCATACACCGGTTATTCTAAATAAGCAAGCAAAGCCCCTAGCAATACCGGAAGGGAAACAACATTATCAGTCTAATGTTAGCGTCACCATTACCCAGTCATTGCGAGGGGCCTGCTTAATCGAATCACTTAAATTTTATTTTTCAGGAGCAGCTTCCAGCGCCGTCAGAACCTTTTCAAGGTGAATCCCGTGACTCCCCTTCAATAAGACCTGATCATCCGCACTAACCGTCGCCGTTAAGTCGGCAATCAATTGGGGCTGTTGATCCGTTTGATAATAGTGGACCGCACCGGCTGGGTACTTTTCTTGTAGCACTTCTGCCAACGCTCGCATATGTTCACCATTCAAATAGACGCTGGCAATCGTGGCTGGATCCAATTCACTGGCTAAACTCATGTGTAGTGCATCCGACTGGTCACCCAACTCAAGCATATCACCGAGTACAGCGATTCGCTGACCCTTAGTAGGTACCGCCGCAAAAGCGGCTAGGACCCGTCGAGCTGCCGTTGGATTAGAGTTATAAACATCACTTAAGATGGCTTCTCCACGGTAACCAGTTAACCATTCCGTCCGGTTCTCCGTCGGCACAAAACTGGCGATTGCTTGTTGCGCAGCGGCTGGTCGAATGTGAAAAGTATCAGCTACTAAGAGCGCCGCCAATGCATTATTGACATTGTACGCACCCATCATCGGAATTGTGTACGTGTTGTCCGGCCACAGACTCGTCTTAAATTGCGTTTGAGCCCGACTAGTCGTGATATCACTGCCTGCTAAGGTGTTCGTATCATCCAACCCAAACGTCCGTTGATGCTGACTGACTTCCTTAGCACGTTCTTGTAGCAGTGGTTCATCACCATTAAAAATGAACGTGCCATCTTCTTTTAAGCCGTGAACAATTTCCATTTTGGCATCAGCAATTCGATCCCGTGTACCAAAGAACTCAATGTGGGCTTCCCCAATCATGGTAATCACCGCAACGTCTGGTTGAACGAGACGGCTCAAGAAATCCAACTCGCCAAAATGGTCCATCCCCATTTCAACGACGACCACTTCTGTATTCGGTTCCATACTGAGTAACGTCACTGGCACACCAATCTGATTGTTAAAGTTGGCGTGCGTCTTTGTCACGTTAAACTGAGTGCTCAAAACACTCGCAATCATATCCTTCGTCGTTGTTTTACCATTACTACCCGTAACAGCCACGACTTTCGGATTAATTTTTTGTAAATAGTATTGCCCCAGCTGCTGTAGTGCCGTCAATGTATCAGCAACCATAATGACAGGTAAGTCTTCTGGAACGTCGTCGGCATGGTCGCTGGCCCATAAGGTAGCAACGGCCCCGTGCTCGATTGCACTTTGAATATATTGATGACCATCATTAGCGCCCATCAGCGGAATAAATAGATCCCCTGCTTGGAGCTTTCGGCTATCAAACGCCACACCCGTTACATTAACATCGGGCCACGCCTGTTCGGCATTGACCGCTTGAACGGCCTTAGCAATTTCGGCAACTTGCATCTTCATATCGATTAAACTCTCCATTCATGGCGACCACTTGTCGGTCAGCCAAGTTCTGACTAAGGTTCCACTTTCTCGAATCGTAGCCCAATTCAAGCTACGCGCATAAAAATTATACCACTTTGACCCCAGGGACTCTATGGCTAGACCAATTTAGCCCCTAAATCCCGCCCCAAACGACTTAAAAACGCCCGCTGAATGATCAGCCAAGCGTTAAGATGATAATACTATAAATGTTCTTCGAACGCAGCCTGGTCCTGCACTTGCAAGTCCCACACGCCTGAATTCAAGTTAAAAGTAAGGGTCGCGACATGGTGGGTTCGCCGATTCTCTCCACCACGAGCGGGATCAAAAACTTCGATTTCATTGCCTGTCGTCTCCGTGTGCACCGGCACCAATAATTGGCGTTGCCGAACCATTGACTGATCAAAGTAAATGAACAAACCATCTGGCATCAATTGAACGAGTTGCTTGAGAATCGCTTCAGGTACTCGTGGAACACTCAGTGAACGCATAAACATACGCCGGCCACGGTAAGCTGCCAAAGTGTGCCGCACAATGGCAGCACTTAAAATATGGCTAAATGCGGAAATATAATAGAAGTACACTTTGATACCACCATTGCGTTGTTCCAAGAAAACGTAGTGGTTGCGCAGTTTGTAATTAAACGGTGATCGAATTGGACGATCCATATGTCCGAGATACAATAGCTCGGCAATCTCAGTCGCGGTTAGAAAATCCAAATCGCCAACTTCATCATAATCAAGCCACTTAACGGGTAACGCGTGACTCTGTAACAAATATCGCCGAATTTCATTTTCATCATTAATGACGTTCAGACCCGTGTGAGCATTTACCGCATGCTCGTTATCATCAACACCGACTAACGAGACCAAGTTAGCTGGCAAGCGCTTGATACCATGCACAAAGTCGCTCTGGTCGATCCCGTAAGCAAAGACAAGGTTATCCAGTTTTTCCAAATTGGCGTAAATATATTTGCGTTGCAACCGTCTCACTCTTTCAACTTTCTATTTGTTTTCATTATAATCCGTTATTAACCTAAACGCATTTTTTTATTACATGTTTTTTAAACGAGTGATGCGATCAGCCATCGGTGGGTGGGTATCGAATAAGTGCATCCATGATTTCTTCGCCTTAAACGGATCAGAAATATAAAGGGCCGCGCTACTAGGATCCGCCGCTTGCATGGGTTGGCTGTCATCGATTTTTTCAAGTGCACTGATTAAGCCCAACGGATTACGAGTCAGTTCCACACTGCCGGCATCCGCTAAGTATTCGCGATTACGGGATAGCGCCATCTGCACTAAACTAGCTGCTAGCGGCGCTAAAATAATGACAACAATCGCTAGGATCATTAGTAAGACCTGGGCACCGTTGCCGTCACGATCATTATCCCGACTGCGCCGGCCACCGCCCCACCAAAAGGCGTTCATACCCCAATTGACTAACAAACTGACGGCCGCTGTCAGAGCCAAGGCAATGGTCTGTAACCGAATATCATAGTTACGCACATGACTCATCTCGTGACCAATGACGCCTTCCATCTCTTCACGCGTTAATCGTGCCTGAATACCAATTGTCACTGCAACTGCCGCATGCTCAGGGTCATTTCCTGTCGCAAACGCATTGGGGCTCTCATCATCAATAATAAAGACACGTGGCATCGGTACTTTAGCAACCAACGCCATGTCTTCCACAATGTGCCAGAGCTCTGGATCATCGTCAGCTTGATGCAGCTCACGTCCATGATTCATGCTCATGACAATGTCAGTCGACTGACTAATCATTAATACCATATAAAATACCGCTGCAATCAAGGCTACTAGTAACCCTGCAATCGCACTATTAAAAAACACGTAGCCAACTGCTAAACCAATCACTGCAAGTAATATGACAAAAGCGGCCATCACGTATAACGTGTGCCGCTTGTTGCGGGCAATTTGCTCAAATAACATGGGCATAACCTCTAATCTTCAAATGAAACCGTGGGTGCTGCTTTTTCTGCTTCAGGAACAGTTAAGAATTCAACGTTCTTGAAGTGATGAATGCCAGCAATAATATTTGACGGGAATTGTTGTAACTTCATGTTATAGCTGGCAGCGCTAGAGTTGAACAGTTGCCGTGAATAAGCAATCTTGTTTTCTGTATTGGTCAACTCTTCCATCAGCTTACCGAATTCTTGATTAGCCTTCAAATCAGGGTAGCTTTCAGCTAACGCAAAAATACTCTTCAACGAATTTGTCAATTGATCAGAAACTGCCATAGCCTGTTGGTGATCACCGCTCGGCACTTGCGTTAATTGATTCCGTAATGAAATCACTTCCGCTAAGGTACTCTTTTCATGTTTCGCGTAACCTTTGACCGTATTGACCAGATTAGGAATCAAATCAGTCCGCCGTTTTAGCTGAACATCGATTTGGCTCCATGCTTCCTGCGTATACATCCGTGACTTAACTAAACCGTTATAAATTACCACGTAAATTGCGATCAAAACCAATACGACCGCAACGATAATTAAAGCTATCATCAATAGACCCCCTCTAAATTATGTCTTATCTGAGACATGTGACCTTAAGTTATATTGTACCGTGAAATTCCGTTAGAAGATATCGATACCCCTAGAATGTAATAATTGTTAATATTTGTTATTAAAATGACTTGTAAAGGCCTTCTGAACCTGAGTTGGCGCCGACTTAAACGACCATTGCTGTTCGTACTTACCGCGAATCATTAAGCGACCCGCCCCGGTCTTATCACAGGTAATTAGGGTAATCAGCTTCTGACCAGGAACATCATCAATTACTTGGACATCAGTTGCTTTAATGAATGTTCGCTGACTCGTCTTATACGCATAAATCTTTTTGGCATCACTCACATAAATCATTTGGCCAACCTTGCTCTTATAGTACAACGGACTGAATAGTGCGCCATGCTTGATCATATGGTGACCAGCCAACGCGTAGTTACCCTGCCCCATCTTCTGATTAGCTTTCATCGTGCCAGCCGCCAATGCTAACGTTTCATTGCTGACACCATTACCGATTGGCAGGTACAAATCAACGGACGGAATCGCAATCGAGCCAATCACGTTGATTGCATTCTTATTCATGCGGGCCTTGGCAACGGTCTGAAAGTCAAGTGACTTGACCTTTGAGAAGTTAAAATCGCTCTTCTTCTTCGTATTCTGCTTAACCGTCTTAGCCGTAACGGTCGGCGAGTATGAACTCACTAACCAGCTCTTGATCTGTTCATTGAAAATTAATGCCAATGATACTAGCACCAGCAGGACAAAAACGCCCCGACCTAACCACTTTAACCCGGGATGTTGCTTGGACTTCATTAATCCCGCCTCCTAATTTGTTTACGCCCTTTATCAAAGGTTCTATGGTAAATATACCTTAATTAGTTCGCATAATAAAGCCCCGAATTCGTTTAGTTCGTTAGAATTATCTATAGCTTATCATAATCATTATATTTGCGTCCGTAATCGGATTCTTGTTATGCTAATTGTATCAAAAACAGAAAGCAGGTTGGACCTATGGAAACGATGGTAAAAAACGATCTCAATCAACTAATGCAACAACGTGAGGATGGCCCATACATTGCAATTTACCTCAACACGGCCGTTGTGCTCAACGACCTCAATCGCCGCCGCTTACAATTCAAACAATTAGTTAATGAAGCTGAAACCCAGATGGCCCACCACTTTCCGAAAACCGAATTTGCGCCATACGCGACGCAACTAGAGCAATTAATTAATGACAACGCCTTCTGGTTACAGCACACTGGCCCTCAGACGGGCATCATCACTAACAGTCGTGACCTACACATTTTCGACTTACAATATCCCACTGACAACCATGTCAGCGTCAATAGCATGCCAGCTATTCGCCCAGTACTAGCCGACCGCCAGCATCAATTCGACTTCGACTTGCTAGCACTCAATGAAGATAGCATGGCGCTCTACGCCCAACGTGATGGCAGTTTCGTCGAACTTGATTTGCCAGCTGAGGCCCCCCGCACCCTGACAGAAGCATTGGGCACTGAAAAACGTGGCGGTGATCTGAATTTCAACGCCAGCCCCGTTCACGGTGCCAACTATCATGGTCATAATGCGAAGGCCGAAGAACGCGATATTGACCAACGAAATTATTACCAACAAGTGGCGCAGTACGTTCAGGCCCATTCACAAAAGACGCGACGGCCATTGATCTTAATGGGACTACCACATAACCAGGCAGTCTTCCGTGCCGTCAACAAGAATCCGTACCTGTCACAACACCTCATGATCAATAAGTCACCGAAAAACTTAACGGTGGGCGCAATGCAAACAGCCACAGAACCCGTTCAGACGATGTGGCATACCCAATTAGCCGACATTTTACTAGAACGTTATGATCAGGCTAAGTCCCGCCAGTTAGCATTGGCCGATCCTTTTGACATGATCAAGCCAGCACTAAGTGGGCGGATCGACACCTTGATTGTCGCCGCAGACGCGAATGTCGCCGGCTCCTTACCAGCGGCCGATGTTCAATTAACTGATCCAATTGCTGCTCCTGATAATTTAATTGACGACCTGGTCGATGTCGTGATTGCCATGAACGGGCAAATCCGAATCATCCCCGCAGACCGGATGCCCGTAGAAACCGCTGCTCTCGCGATTATGCGCTACTAATCATATCGTAAGTGAGACAAAGCCGCACCAGTTCATTACTCGAACTGGTGCGGCTTTGTTTGTGAGCGTCGATGATTTGCACATACAAAAAAGACGCCCCCGCCGAAGCCGGAACGCCGTTTAATTGTCTGCTTATTTGAGACCGTATTTCTTGTTGAAACGATCGACCGCACCATCGGCCTTGGTAAACTTTTGCTTACCAGTGTAGAATGGATGTGAATCTGACGTAATTTCAACACGGATCAATGGGTAAGTATTACCATCTTCCCATTCAACAGTTTCTGCTGAAGTTGCTGTTGAACCAGAGATGAACTTAAAACCAGTAGTTGAGTCTTGGAACACAACTAAATGGTAATCTGGATGAATTCCTTTTTGCATTGTATTTCGCTCCTTTGCCCTGAATCATTTGCTGAAACAGAGATTATCATAGTTTTAACCAACGATAAACATGTTATCACGAATCACAGCTTCCCGTCAACCTACAAAGTAGCCCGCCTGCCAGTATTAACGACGCGACCGCCGGGTTGATTGACCAGTGAACTTTAAGCTAGCTAAATCACGAACAAACTCAGTGTTGGTCTTCGTGTGTTTTAAAAATTGTAAAAGCTGTTCGGTGTACTCTAACGCGTTGCCAGTCATTGATCGACGAATCTGCCAGACTGGCTCCAAATTCTTACGACTAACCAACAATTCCTCTTTACGCGTACTGGATTGCTTCAAGTCTAGCGCCGGGAAGACCCGCCGCTCAGCTAACTCGCGGGATAGCTGCAATTCTGAGTTGCCAGTTCCTTTGAATTCTTCATAAATCATGTCGTCCATCCGGCTACCCGTATCGACTAACGCGGTGCCTAAAATCGTTAGGCTACCACCTTCCTCGATATTGCGTGCTGAACCGAAGAATCGCTTGGGCTTGTAAAACGCCGTGGGATCGACCCCACCAGACAACGTCCGCCCGCTAGACGGGATAACCAAATTATATGCCCGCGTAAGCCGGGTAATTGAATCCAATAAGATAATCACATCCTGTTTGTCTTCAACTAAGCGCCGCGCACGTTCAAGCACCAATTCCGCAACACGCACGTGATTTTGTGGTTGTTGATCAAAAGTAGAACTCACCACTTCTCCCTTGATTGACCGCTCTAAATCAGTCACTTCTTCGGGCCGTTCATCAATCAGTAACATAATCAGCTTAGCGTCTGGATAATTGGCGACGATGCCATTTGCAATATTCTTTAACAGCGTCGTCTTACCGGCTTTAGGAGGTGCGACAATTAAGCCCCGTTGACCGAAGCCAATCGGGACAAAAGTATCAATCAAACGGGTCGCTAAAACGGCGGCCGTTGTCGATAACTTAATTTGTTTTTGTGGATAAAGTGGTGTTAACGCTGGAAAATGGGGCCGTTGCTTGGCCTCATTAGGATCCTTACCGTTAACCGTCCCTACCCGCATTAAACCGTAATACCGTTCGTTAGGTCGCGGTGGCCGGGCTTGACCAGCCACATAGTCTCCGTTACGAAGACCAAAGCGATGAATCTGCGACTGAGAAATATAAATATCTTCCTGCGAAGGCCCATAATTAATTGGCCGCAAAAAGCCATAGCCCTCTTGGCTAATAATTTCCAAGACGCCTTCCATTTGTACAAAGCCCCGCTTTTTATCCTGCTCACGGAGAACGGCTAATGAGAGTTCCTTTTTATTCATTTGCGAATAATAAGAAATTTTATACTCACGAGCATAGTTATAAATTTCTTTTAACGTTTTCTGCTCGAGATCGTGCATTGTTAAAATTTTTTCCATAACCACTGTTCTTTCTTAGCTGTACATCGTTAGTTTTCGGGAACTTCTTCGTCGGCTGCAATTTCCACATCCGCACCAAGTGTATGCAATTTATCGATGACCCGATCATAGCCACGTAGAATATTGTCAGCGCGACTAATTTCCGTAACGCCACTAGCCGCGAGACCAGCAATCATTAGTGCCGCCCCAGACCGAATCTCACCGGCCTCGACATGTGCACCTTGTAAGTGGGAAGAATGACCCACGACAATCAAGTTATCTTGAACGCGAATGTCCGCCCCCATCTTACGTAACTGTTCAACGTGTTGCGTGCGTTGCGGATAAATCGTATCAATCACCACGCTACTACCGTTAGCACGCAATAATAATGGGGTGATTGGTTGTTGCAAATCAGTGGCAAAGCCTGGGTAAGTCATTGTTTTAACCCGAATTGGGTCCAAATCATTGGACCGTGGGACGTAAATACTATCTTCATTAATCTGTAAATCGACACCCATTTCGACTAGTTTTGCCGTGAATGACTCCATATGTTCAGGGATCACATTCTTTAGCAAAATACCGTCCCCAATCGAAGCAGCCAGGGATAGATACGTTCCCGTCTCAATCCGATCAGGAATAATCGTATGGGTTGCCCGCGAATGCAGTGCCGGAACGCCTTCGATTCGAATTACGTCGGTACCAGCACCCCGAATTTTAGCGCCCATATTATTCAAAAAAGTCGCTAAATCAATGATTTCAGGCTCTTTAGCCGCATTTTCAATCGTGGTCGTACCATGAGCTTTGACGGCAGCCAAAATAATGTTGATCGTCGCCCCAACGGAAACCACGTCTAAAAAGATGCGCGCTCCGTGAAGGCCCTCTGTGCCCGTTGAGATAAAGACAGAGTCATTCTCTTCAACGACGTTAGCGCCGAGCGCCTTAAAACCCTTGATATGCTGATCAATTGGTCGTGGACCAATATTATCACCACCAGGGAAAGTCACCGTTGCACGGTTAAAACGACCGAGTAAGGCCCCCATAAAGTAGTAAGAAGCTCGCAAGCTTTTAATGGCATGACTTGGTAATTCAGATTCTTCAATATTTGTTGGATCAATTGTTAGAACATCATTTTCAAAAGTGGAATGGACGTTCATCGACTCTAAGATGAGCCGTAAGTTGTGAACGTCTAAGATGTGCGGAACCGTATCGAATTGGACCGGAGTGTCTGCAAGAATCGCAGCAGGAATCAGTGCGACGGTACTATTTTTTGCGCCACCGATCGTTAATTCCCCAGAAAGTCGTTTTCCGCCATGGATTATCATTTTTTTCATAACATAACTTTCCTCGCTAAATAAGTGTCACACTGTATCATACAATCATTAACCATAATAAAGAATGTCCGTCAAAAATACAACCAATATCAGGAAACTGTAATCTTTTTACGCAATAAAATCATTAACTCGACTAATTCAAACGCTTTCATGAACGATTTTGTAAGATAATTAAGCTAAATCTGCGTAATTTAAGGTGCCACCAAGACGTGCGATGCTGTACAATTCATTCTGACATCAACAGTTAACATTGTCACGTAATTAACGCCACGATTGGCCACCGATTTTACTACTGTCATACTATGTACTCCATACGATGATTGGGAACGACGTGATACCGAATAATAATTCAACTAAGCGACCTATTTTAATCCTACTCAAGTCCTAAATGATTATTAACACACCGCCCGCTAGAAAAATAGAAGAGTGCTAATGCGCGTGATAAATTTCACTGGCATTAGCACTCTCTGGACTGAATTGAACCTGATGGACTATCAGCATTCATGACTAATCACTTCCTTATTTAATTTAGCAACATTCCGTTACCCGTTAATCGCAAGTAGCTGTTCCATATGTTGGGGTTTCATATTAAGTTCACGCAACTGCAATAACGTCTGCTTTAAGTTTTCATACTCGGCTTCCGTGTATAAACGGCTCTCAAAGCCAATCTGATAAGCTTCGGCAATTGTAACCAAATCGCGTCGTAACCGGCGTCGAATTTCGTTCGGTGTCAACATTGGCATCACCTCCATTTATTATTCACCATAATACCATATAATGCGCCAATCAACGGTCCATGATACGATTTGATAATCTTTGATAATTGATAATAATCGCAATTGACCCCCGCTACATCAGCCTTTCAACTCGCTGTCAGCTAATGAAAATTGCATGAGATTTATTATGATGATAATCAGTTGATAACCAAATTAATAAAATCTTTAATCCCCCTTTTGATAAGACCTAGAAAATTCCCACTGACATCCTCAAAGATGTCATTCTAACCAAATTATCATAAAAAGGGGCTACGTTCCAACCTGAATCACATAAAAACACACGCTCCCCTGGCACTAATCGCCACACCAATTGCGACCAGCCACCACTGAACAACGGGGGATTTGATTGCTCAGTTTATTTAACTACTTAAAATGCGGCAGCCCGCACACAAACTGGTTGTGTTGGCTGCCGCATTTTTACGGTGGTGACCATGATTCTTACCTGTCCAGGAACTCAGAGTAGCTTCCTCACAGTTTCGCCACTATGGCTGAACTAAATTTTGACAGGGTTTCATGACGTTAATCGCTTACAATTACATCGTTTAATCCTGCTGGAGATCCTCATCTTTGACGGTCTGCAAATAACGATAAACACTCGGATCAGAGACTTTGAGCACTTTGGCGGCTTCACTAACTGAATCCTTCAATAGGAAGTAACCTTGGTGGTATAAGCTACGAACGATTTCTAATTTTTCATTTTGCTTTAAATATTCAACAGAGACGCCATACTTAGCACAGACAGCCTGGGTCACTTCCCGAGCTAAATCAGTGATAGAAGTGGTTAGATGTTCCGGCGCGACCGGCGTGTCATGGGCCTTCTCATTAGCTGGTGTTCCTTTGAGTTGATTAATCGTTGGTGAGTTCAAATGTTTGTAACTCGCCATTACCTTCAATACTTGTTCCTGCAGATCGTCTAGGGCACTATCATCCGTATTAATACAAATCATCCCGACGATTTCACCATCTAATCGCAAAAAATAAGTTGACGATCGTAGTGAGTGCTTTCCTTGCGAAACACCCTTGTAGTTGGCTAGATAATCACGCTTTTCAGCTTTACCGGCCTTCATCGTTCGCAACGCTAAGTCAGTTGCAGGATCGCCAACTTGTCGATGTGATATGTGGGAATTACGAATTGCCACAACGGAGTGGTTTAAATCCAACAAGTCGTTCAGGACAACTTCACTACTGGGGCCTAAGATATCTGCTAAAAAATCAACAAACGGAATAAACTCGCGCACGTATTCTTGCTCAGCTGTTAATGGTTTTTGCATAACGGCACTCACCTCACTATTTTTTTACAACGTTATGACTTAATATTATTTTATCACACTGATAAAATGTTAATACATGTAACGATATAAACATCTAATTAAAAAAGATGATACCGCCTTTAGTCAGCTCATCATCTTTCTGCGACATTTTTATGCATGAACTTGTGAATTAGTCGATCGTCCAAAAATCTTTTCCTTCATCCGAATACCGGTTGGCGTCGCCGCTAAGCCACCCAGTCCAGTTTCCCGAAGTGCCTTTGGCAAGCCCTTACCGACTTTATCCATCGCTGCAATGACTTCATCCGCTGGAATCTTGTTCGTGCAGCCAGCCAAAGCCATGTCAGCCGCAATCAACGCATTACCGACCCCAATCGCATTCCGTTTAACACACGGTAGTTCAACTAACCCAGCAACGGGATCACACACTAATCCCATCAAGTTACTGATTGCCATCGCCAAAGCCTCAGCACTTTTTTCAGGCGTCCCACCAGCAACTTCAACCGCGGCCGCAGCGCCCATCGCAGAAGCGCTACCAACTTCAGCTTGGCAACCGCCAGTCGCACCAGCAATCCCAGCATTATTAGCTATGACCATCCCAAAAGCGCCAGCGGTAAATAGAAATTGGATCATCTGGTCACGGTTGAGGTTCATTCGGCCCTTCAGCGTGAAAATCACACCAGGTAGTGTCCCCGTCGATCCAGCCGTTGGTGTCGCACAAACGACTCCCATCGAAGCATTAACTTCATTGGTTGAGATTGCGTTCTGAACAGCTTGCATCATCGTATCGCCGGATAAAGTGTGCCCTTTTTGACGATACTTTTTCAAGAGAACAGCTTCACCACCAGTTAAACCAGTTGTTGAATAGACCCCGTCGCCCGCAGCCCCTTTATTAACAGCTGCTTCCATGACGTCTAGATTCCGGCCCATCGTGTGCCAGATTTCTTCACGACTCGTTTGCGATGTTTCCATCTCTTGTTCAATCATTAATTCGTAGATCGGCTTCTTGGTCTCCTTGGCCGCTGTTACCAGTTCTGCTACGCTCATGTACATCATAACTGACCTCCCTGATTATAAGTAAACTAAATTTGCGTGTCCCTGCGCTAATTTTTTGATTTCATCCTGTTTGAGGCGGCGATCCAAATCATATTCATATAAATTGCCCCGAGCCGTCTTGTACTGCTGCTGGTCGTTTACTTTAGTCAGATCAGCCAACTGTTTGGTTACGTGCTGATGGTCATTCTCACCACCTTGAACTAACAAGATAGGAAGTGGCCCTTTGGGTTTAACATCAAAACCATCCATCTTGATTTCACGAATTTCGATGGTTCCACCCCCGATTGAACATCCAGCGACCGTCACTTGCTTATCATCATTTTTTAAGTCAATGATGGCAGTGTTCGGGTGGTTGATTGGGCTATCACCAGGCTCTTCGATAAAGGTAATATTTATCCCCTGATCTCGGGCCAAACCAATGGCATATGGAACCCGGCTATCATCAGGATCAAAACCAAGAATGCCACTGATAATCGCATAGTCCGTTCCGTGGCCCTTGTGGGTTTGCGCAAATGATTCATAGTAATGAATGACAATATCTGTCGGTTTCTCCTGAAAAATGCTATTCGCTGCTCGACCAATCGCACACGCCCCCGCAGTATGAGAACTGGAAGGTCCAATCATAATCGGGCCAATAATATCAAAAACACTCTTGTAATTCACCGTCATTTTAGTCATCCTCCTATTTGAATCATCACGTTAACTTAAGCTTTGGTACGGGCAACTAGCGCTTCTTTGCGCATTCATCGTCAGTACATCGTTTCGAAACTTTATGAATCTTGAAGTTACGGCACAAGCAAGCACCACAGTTGTACTGATCAGAAAACATAAAGCCGTTGCATCAAAGCTTTCATTTCTGAATTAATTCCGCCGTTGTGATTAATCCAGCCTCCAGTATGGTCATTCGATTCGCGACCCTCACGAACCCCAACACCGTCATGCGAATCTCGTCAATAACACTAGCAACGAGATTTATGACAAAAATTGGCTTCAATAATATTAACCAATGTGAATTCATCTCGTATTTTAGTCAGATTACTAAATAAACAATTTGATGATATTGAACAGGATACCACTAACTGCGATTAATCCAATTACCACAACAAAGACATTGCTGTGTTTGCCGGCATATTGCTGTAACTTAGGACTTTTATGAATGGCATACATTGGCATCAAGAACAAGATAAACGCAATGATTGGTCCAATGATGGTTTCAATCATTCCCATAATGGAAGGATTGACCCAGGCAACTATCCAGGCACTTAGTAGCAGAACAAGATCAACAATTGTCGAAACAGTTCGACTTGAAAGCGTCTTGTTAGATTTTTCTTCCATCTTACGAATAATCCCACGTAAGCCTTCACTCGTTCCTAGATAATGTCCTAAAAAGGACTTGGCGATTGCAATAAAAGCAATTACGGGAGAAACATATTTAATAATTGGATTATTGAAAGCAGTCGCAACGTAATCAAGGATTGAAACATTTTCATTTTTAGCTTCAAGGATTTGGTCTGGAGTCAACGCCAATGTACAACTAATAACAAAGAACATTGCGACAATGACCATCAACGTTTCGGCCGACAATAGAATTGTCGAAATCTTTTTATCGACTTTGTCCTTACCTTCCCCACTATATTCTTTACGTTCGGCAACGGAAAATGAAGAGATGATCGGAGAATGGTTAAACGAAAAGATCATAACAGGAATAAGTAACCACAAGTTTCCTAAAGTGCCAACCAAATGTCCCCCAGATACAGAACTGGAAAATGTTGAGAGGATTGCGCCGTTCCAATGCGGAATAAGATAAAAGGAAAACAGAACGATTACAATAATAAATGGAAAGGCCAGGCCACTCATAACTTTGGTAATCAAAGAGGTACCAAAGCGAGCAATTCCAATGAGAATCCCAACAAGTACTAGCGACAACAGCCAACGAGGTGGTGTTTGCATGTGCATTTGGTCGGTAATAAATTTCGATACAGTATTCGTAATAGAAACAGAATAAACTAATAAGATTGGATAAATGGAGAAGAAATAAATAATGGTAAAAAGCAATCCAATCTTAAAGCCAAAATGTTGTTCAACAACATCAGTAATGTCATCACCATCATTTTTAGCCGACAAGACAAACCTACTCAGGCCCCTGTGAGCAAAAAATGTGGTTGGCAAAGCCAAAATAAGTATCATGATGATACCAAGAATACCTGCCGTGCCAACTCCAATCGGTAAGAATAGCACGCCGGCCCCAATCGCCGTTCCGAACAAACTCAGCATCCAAAAAGCATCATTTTTTCTCCAACCCTTAAATATATTTGTCATTTTTAAATCTCCTTTTTATAACGTTGTTCTGGTCACACCAGAGAATGTGCTAACATAACCTGCATGAATAACCCTCCCATTAGATTTAACGTCTCGACTCGTTGTAAAACGCCACTTTGTGATAAACATCACTTTAGTGCCGTGAAAACCTTTTCTTCATGATAAAATATTATCACGGCGACAATTACCGTTCATGTGATTTCGATTATAAAAATTAAGTATTTTTAACACCAAATTAAAAAGGACTGAGATTATCATAACAGTCCTAGCCTGTATCCATCTCAATCCTAGTGATATTAAGTTTAACATTCAAATGAATTATTTGAATAATAATTTATTCTCATAATAATTTTATTTTATCTCTGTCATACCATGCATGTAAGGTTGGAGCACCTTAGGAATCTTAACCGTGCCATCGGCTTGTTGATAATTTTCCAAAATCGCAGCTACCGTCCGGCCAACAGCAAGTCCAGAACCATTCAACGTATGGACGTAATCGACCGTCCCATCAGCTTTCCGGTAACGAATCATCGCCCGCCGTGCTTGGAAGTCCAAGCAGTTAGAGCATGAACTGATTTCCCGATAAATGCCTTGTTCTGGCATCCATACTTCCACATCATAGGTCTTGGCTGATGAGAAACCAGTATCCCCCGTTGAAAGCTTAATAACATGGTATGCAAGCCCTAATTCGCGCAACACTTCTTCGGCATTATCCGTTAATTTTTCGAGCTCATCGTATGAATTCTCAGGTTTACAGTACTTGACCATCTCGACTTTGTGAAATTGGTGCATACGAATCAAGCCCCGGGTATCACGCCCCGCACTCCCAGCTTCGGAGCGATAACAAGGCGTCATCGCCGTGAAGTACGTTGGCAATTGATCTTCAGATAAGATTTCATTCGCATAGTAATTGGTCAGCGGTACTTCAGCCGTCGGGATCAACGTCATTCCTGAAGATTCAACCGTGTAGACGTCTTCTTTGAACTTCGGAAATTGCCCAGTTCCATACATTGTCTGAGCGTTCACCAAGTATGGCGGAATAATTTCATGGTACCCTTGCTTTTGTGTGTGCAGATCTAGCATAAAGCTGTAAACCGCCCGTTCTAAGAGTGCACCCGCATCCTTATAATAAACAAAGCGCGCGCCCGCGACTTTTGCTGCCCGGTCAAAATCCAAGATTCCTAAGCTTTCGCCCAATTCCCAGTGCGCCTTAGGTTTAAAATCAAACGTTGGAATATCGCCGTGCTTACGCATCTCAACATTGCTATCTTCGTCAGGACCGACTGGTACATCATCGGCAGGTAAATTCGGGAAGCGAATCGCTAAGTAATGAAGCCGATCGTTTACTTCCGTTTGGGCCGCTTCCGTACTCTTAATATCACCATTCAGCTGTTTGACTTGTTGAATGAGGGCTTGGCCCGCTTCCGATTGCGGATCACTTTGCCCAATTTGTTCCGTCAACTGGTTTTTCTGTTTCTTCAATCCTTCAACCTTGGTAATTGCATCCCGGTTTTGTTGGTCTAACTGTAAGTATTCATCAACCTCAGCCGGATCAACCTTCCGAGTCTGGAGCTTAGTCTTAACAAGTTCTGGGTTATTACGAACAAACTTTGGATTTAACATACGAAAAGCCTCCTTAAAATTAAAACGTCCCATAGTCTTCACCTAAAAGACTATGGGACGTTTTTTATCAACGTGGTACCACCCAATTTACTGCTCTACGAGTATATCGTCTCACCGCGACCTCTTAAAAATGAAGTCAAACGCTAAATGGCGGATTCATCAGTCCAATCAACCAACTTTCAGCAACCGTTGGCTTTCTAAATAACCAGATTAACTACTAACCCATTATGTTTGCGCTTTCAATTTACACTTATAATCTAGACCTCCCGCCATTTATTGTCAATAGTTTTTTATTATCATTTTATTTTTCTATTATCAAGAGAACCATTTATTGTTACCATGTATTTTCGCAACACCAGTTGTCACTGTGAATATCGGTGACCTAATCAAGCCCGTGGCCGCCCAACAAAAAAAGCACACCAACAATTCGCTGGCGTGCTTTATTCTTAATTCTACCGTACTAAATTTATGCCTTCACTTTACCAGTCTGGTTAGCGGCATCGATGAATGCCTTGAATAACCCTTCTGGACGGTTAGGCCGTGATAAGAATTCTGGATGATATTGTGAGGCCACGAAGAAGCGCTTCTTTGGTAATTCAATCACTTCGACGAGCCGGTTGTCAGGCGAAGTTCCGGAGAAGACCATGCCCTTAGCAGCCATTGCTTCACGATACTTATTATTGAATTCATAACGGTGGCGATGACGTTCCATCACAACTTCTTCATTGTGATAAGCTTTAGCCGCCACAGTTCCCGGCTTCAGCTTGCAAGGGTAAGCGCCTAAACGTTGCGTTCCACCCATGTCTTCAACGTCTTCTTGGTCGGCCATCAAATCAATAATATTGTCCGGCGTCTTCGGATCGATTTCAGCAGAGTTAGCATCCTTCAATCCAAGTACGTTACGTGCAAATTCGACACTGGCCATTTGCATTCCCAAGCAGATACCTAAGAATGGCACGTCGTTTTCACGGGCATACTTGATTGCCGTAATCTTACCTTCAATTCCCCGATCACCAAAGCCACCAGGAACTAAGATTCCGTCAGCATCGCCGAGTAGTTCTTCG
Source organism: Lactiplantibacillus sp. YT640 (assembly GCF_049745435.1). Classification (NCBI taxonomy): domain Bacteria; kingdom Bacillati; phylum Bacillota; class Bacilli; order Lactobacillales; family Lactobacillaceae; genus Lactiplantibacillus; species Lactiplantibacillus sp. YT640. The sequence continues at coordinate 22,435 of NZ_JBMNVY010000009.1, read as the reverse complement.
ACATTTTCTGGCGTAACATCTTCAGCAGAAATCTTCTTCAAATCAATGTCGGCATCATCCGTATAGCCAGCATGCTTCAATGCTTCCGTTACTGAGATATAAGCATCCTGTAAAGCGACGTATTTTCCGACTAGCGCAATCTTGATGGTCCGTGATAAGTTCTGAACATGATGTTCTAAGTCAATCCATTCACTCATGTCGGCCTTAGGTGCCTGTACATCAAAATGGTCAAGGACGATTTGGTCCATGTTTTGTTTCTGAACATTCAACGGAATTGAATAAATCGTCTTAACGTCTAAGGATTCAATGACTGCTTCTGGTTCCACGTCACAGAAGGACGCAATCTTATTCCGCATTTCCCGCGTAATTGGTTGTTCAGTCCGGACAACTAACATGTTCGGCTGAATCCCATAACTCCGCAATTCCTTAACAGAATGTTGCGTTGGCTTCGTCTTCATTTCACCAGCTGCCCGTAAATATGGGATCAATGTGGTATGGATATAGAAAACATTGTCGGAACCTAAATCACTCTTCATTTGCCGTAGCGCTTCAATAAATGGCAAGGATTCGATATCACCGACCGTCCCACCGATTTCAGTAATCACGATATCGGAATCCGTCGTCGTACCCGCACGCATGATTTTTTCCTTGATAGCGTTCGTGATATGCGGAATCACTTGCACCGTGGCGCCTAAATAATCGCCCCGCCGTTCCTTTTGCAGAACTTCTGAATAAATTTTACCGGTGGTAACATTTGAATATTTATTAAGGTTAATGTCGATAAACCGTTCATAATGTCCAAGGTCTAAGTCAGTTTCGGTCCCATCATCGGTCACGAAGACTTCACCGTGTTGATAAGGACTCATCGTACCAGGATCAACGTTGATATAGGGATCAAACTTTTGAATCGTGACCTTTAAGCCCCGGTTCTTCAATAAACGCCCTAGCGAAGCAGCGACGATACCTTTACCAATGGATGACACAACGCCACCAGTTACAAAAATATATTTGGTCATGTGATAACTCCTTAAAGATTTATTTCGTGGGGTGGTATAAATAAAGAAAGCTCCCTATTTCAGCAGAAATAGGGAGCTAATACGATCGTTTGTCTCAGGTATTTCTACCAGAGAGCCCAAATAAGATAATACAAGGAGATTCCCTTTTCGTCAAGGAAAAATCTTGAAAAGCTTATTTCGATTCGTCGTCTTCGTCATCGTAGTCGTCATCATCATCGTCATCATTTAACTCTGATAATTGACCCTCGATACCGTCTGGCAACGTTTCATCAGCAACATCGTCGTCTGTGTCATCAACACCCGCAAGTTCATCGTACTTGCTGCTTGCTGAATCATCAGTATCGTCGTCCTGATCATCATCGTCATCGTAGTTATCGTCATCTTCGGGATCATCGTCATCGTAATCGATCACGTCGTCATCATCCCCGGCATCGGCCAAGAAGGCGTTAACCTTCTTACGCTTCTTGCGCTTTGGCCGATCCTCATCTTCGTCATCGTCCGTATGAATAACGGCTTCGTCAATGGATTCAAATGGGTACCATGCACGCAGGCCCCACATATTGTCACCGAGCGAAATGAAACTACCATCGATATTAAGATCGGTATAAAATTGTGATAAACGCTCCCGAATTTCTTCGTCGCTTTTACCTAAATATGATTGCACAGCGTTGGTCAAGTCGGCAAAAGCCATCACATCACCATGTTGTGATAAGATCGCGTGAGCAACCTCGATTAAAGATAATTCGGACTTTTTTTGTCCATCAAATTGTTTTAGTTCCAAACTGGTGCACGTCCTTTCCACAGTTTATAGTACATAATACCAAATTAGGCCGTGAATTGCAATCGCAACTTGTAGTTACCAAGTAGCTGCTCACCCGCGTATAAATCGTAATCAACGTTCACCTCACCTGAAAATGGCCGTTCACGTAGCCGTACTCGTAACATCGGCGTCACCGTTTCAACAGGTAGCATCCCCATAGGCGTTTGATAATGAGCACGCACCCGTTTACCATTGGAAAAGTGCAACCGAAGTCGGTTCTCCGCACTCCGCGTCAACACGACGTCCCCATTAGCTGCCAGCTTAATCGTCACTGGAATCGGTTCTGGCGCATCATCGTTAACTTCCTTATACCGTAAATAAAACGCGTCACCCATCTGAACCAATTGACCATCGACATCCAGTGCATAGTTCGCCGTATCGTCATCTTGCCGCGCCTGCGTCTCTAAATGAATCGCCACTGGCACACCAGTTGTTAAATCATCCATATTTGGACCTCCTAATATTTCAAAATCACACGCTGAACGCCCGTCTACGATCACCGTGTTACCACACTCGCTATATCCTTTTCAGCGTTCACGACCGCGCGACTCCCATCACGCCCATCGTAAAACTTCCTGTTTAATTATAAGCCATTCATGCCAAAATAACTAAAAATAGGACTAAAAGCGGTCAGCTTAGATCTGCTGGAAAAAGTTCGAACCCGCGTAAACTTTTTGAGTCGGCTGTGTTCCAACAATTGTCCCCCAGCCCCGGAGGTCGAAATAGGCCGCACGTTGCTGACGAACAAAAAGCCAACTAACTTGCACGTTTCATTATCCTATGATGGTATGCTACAGATTAAGTTGATTTGTCTAAGCCAATGCAACGGTACCATTTTTCTAGTATAATTAGTGATGATACGGACAACGGTGGCGGTTTCATCATGAGACATCCCTCGTGCCCGATAACAACGGATAACGGGGTGGCTTTCTTGACGGAATCAACAATTGCAACTTTGAGTCAAAAATACGAACCGGCAGCGATGCTGGATAGTTTTGCGTACACGAACGCCCTGCTGTGGTTAACGGCGGCTCGTCAGCAACCAATCGTTCATTTCTGGCAGTTACAGCCAACCGTCATTCTCGGCCTATTAGACCAACGCTTGCCACGGCTAACTGCTGGCTTAGCACATCTACACGCTGCCGGTTATCAGGTCATGCTCCGTAATTCAGGTGGGCTAGCCGTAGTTGCTGACCCTGGTGTACTAAACGTCTCCTTATTTCTTCCAGCAACTCGTGAACGCTATTCAATTACAGCGGCATATCAATTGATGGTCGACTACGTTCAGGCAGTTTGGCCACAATTAAATATCACGACTGGTGAGATTACACGCTCCTATTGTCCTGGTGATTATGATTTGAGTATTGCCGGTCGTAAAATTGCCGGAATGTCGCAACGGCGCACTGCCGAAGCGCTGGTCATCATGCTGTATGTCAGCGTTGATGGCGATCAGATGGCCCGTAGTCAACTCATTCAGCGTTTTTACCAAGTCAGCTTAGCCGGTCACCATGACGCGCGGTTTCCAGATGTTGATCCACAAGTCATGACGACCGTTGCTGACGCTTTGGCAGCGCCGACTGACACTACCGCTACACAAGCTCGTTTTATAGCCATCCTAGCTCAACATGGGACGGTCGACACAACAAGTTTGCCGTTAGTCACCGAAGAACCTGAATTTCAAGCACACTTAAATCAAGCCTATCAACAAATGCAACGCCGACAACAACGCTTGCATCACTGAAAGAAGGAATTAATTTGGCCTATCGCCAGCAACTATTACCCATGGAGAAAGTCTTTCGTGACCCGGTCCATGATTACATTTATATCCAACATCAAGTCATTCTCGATTTGATCAACACCTCGGAATTTCAACGACTGCGCCGTATTAAGCAACTCGGTACGACCTCGCTGACCTTCCACGGTGCAGAACACTCCCGCTTTGGACATTGCCTCGGTGTTTATGAGATTACACGCCGTATTTGCGATAACTTCGAACGTAACTACCCGACCCAGGCCCCTGGTGACGGTGGTTGGGATGATCACGAGCGATTGGTCGCACTATGCGCCGCCCTGTTACACGATATCGGTCACGGGCCATACTCACACACATTCGAGCACATCTTTCACACCGACCATGAAGCCCTAACTGTTCAGATTTTGACATCACCTGAAACCGAGGTCAATCAGGTCTTACAGCAAGTCTCGCCTGACTTCCCGGCCCAAGTTGCGGCCGTCATTCAAAAAACGTACCCGAATCCCCAAGTCGTCCAGATGATTTCTAGTCAAATCGATGCCGATCGGATGGACTACCTACTGCGAGATTCGTACTTCACGGGTACGAATTACGGCAATTTTGATTTGACCCGTATTTTGCGCGTTATGAAGCCGTATCAAGGCGGCATTACATTTGCGATGGAAGGCATGCACGCGGTCGAAGATTACATTGTCAGTCGCTTCCAGATGTACATGCAAGTCTATTTCCATCCAGTATCACGTTCCATGGAAGTCATCCTAGATCGCCTACTGGAACGGGCTAACGATCTTTATCAAAGCCATGCGGTCGACGCTGAAGCCACACCAGTGATGTTATTGCCGTTTTTCAATAATAACTTTACGTTACACGATTATTTACGGTTAGACGATGGCGTCTTAAACACTTATTTTAGCCATTGGCGTGATAGCCGTGATCAAATTCTCGCTGACCTAGCAACCCGTTTCTTAGACCGGCGTCCCTTAAAATCAGCACGAGTCGATGCAACGACTCAACCGCTAATTCCAACGTTACAAAAATTAATTGAACAAGCCGGCTTTGATATGCACTACTACACTGACATCAACGACAGTTACGATCTCCCTTACGACGCCTACGATCCTAAGATGAAGAAGCCGCGTACCCAGATTGAACTGCAACAAAAAGACGGTTCCTTACTAGAACTATCCACCGTCAGTGACCTAGTGCGAGCCATCACCGGGAAAGTCTCTGGCGATCAGCGGTTTTTCTTTCCAAAAGAAATGCTCAGCAAAAACGCCGAAAACGATTTATTCAAACCAATTTACCAAGAATTCCAGCAATATATTTTAAACGATCGTCTGGTCGTACCACACTAATTTTGGAGGAATTATTATTATGTCAGTCAAGCTTATCGCCATCGATATGGACGGCACCTTACTCAATGAGCACAGCGAACTAAATCCCGCAACCGTTCAAGCGATTAACGCCGCTAACGCGCAAGGAATCAAAGTCGTCATTTGTACGGGACGGCCATTAAGTGGCGTCACGCCCTTTTTAAAGCAACTTGGAATCGCTGGTGAAGATAATTACGTCATTACTTTTAATGGCTCAATGGTTCAGACAATCACCGGTAAGATCATCACAGGACTTACCCTGTCACATGACGATTACATCGACATTGAAACGCTCAGCCGAAAACTCAATATCCATTGTCACGTTGAAAGTGAAGACCATATCTACACCGCCAATCGAAATATCAGCCCTTATACGGTCGGCGAAAGTGCACTCGTCAATATGCCGATTCGGTTCCGGACACCGGAAGAAATGCGCCCAGACTTACCAATCGTCAAGTGCATGTTCATCGATCACGGCCCACTACTGGATGCAGCCATCAAGCAATTACCAGCGTCATTCTCCAAGCGCTTTACCATTGTTCGCTCAGAAGCGTATTTCCTAGAATTCATGAATCCCGCCGCTAGCAAGGGTAACGCCCTAGCCACGTTGACCGACCATCTGAACTTAACTGCTGATGAAGTCATGGCGATTGGTGATCAAGGTAACGATTTGAGTATGCTGCGTTACGCAACCAACAGTGTTGCGATGGGTAACGCCATTGATGAGGCCAAGCAAATTGCCCGTTATGAAACCAAGACTAACGTTGAAGACGGGGTCGCACACGCCATTAACACTTGGGCACTCGCCTAAGCTACTATTTTTCAAACTAATTCAAGCAACGCTAATGGCTCGTTTTTAACGTGCCGTGAGCGTTGCTTTTTTATCACTGTTATGACCGCTACCCAGCGTTTTCTAAACAATCCAGTCAAGCAAAAAAGTGACGATCAGTCATTACCTGATCGTCACTTTTTAATGCTGGTTATTCGAAACTACCAGTTGCACTATTTTCCTTAGTAACACTACCACTATCCGGATAATAACGATAAGTATCCGTTACTGTCTTGGAAGCAGAAGAACTAGACTCATTCGTCGCATAGATTGCGGTAATCTGATAATAAGCACTGGTCTCCTTAGTAATATTAAATTCGGTATCCGAAGTAAACGTAACACCGGACGCATCCTGAAACTGTTTGATGATCGCCGAAGTTGTCAGCTCTGAAGAACTACTGCTGGCAGACGTGCTGCTATTCGACGAACTTGTCATCGTTGAACTATCGGCACTAGTACTACTCGTACTGCTGGCAGACGTCCTACTATCACTCGCACTAGCCGCAGAACTCGAACTGACAACCGTTGAGCTATCACTACCAGAACTAGTTGATTGCGACGCCTCATAATTCATAATGGCTTGTTTCATTGCCAAAGCTTTTTTCTGTAATTTTTTGATAACCGGATGTGTGGCTTGCACATCGTCCAACTTATCAATATTGGCCTTCGCAGTGGCCAAATCATGAATACTTAATTCATCACGGGCAGCGTTATAGTAACCATTGGCTAGCTTGACCGCCTGGTACTGCTTGACGAGCTTTTGCCGAGCAGCAATAAAACTGGCGTCAGTCGTGCCATCATAACTACTTAACGTGTCAAAATAACCCTTTGCTAGACTGAGCTGATTATTATCAAGTGCTTCTTCAGCTTCCTGATAATACTTTAACCCAAGGGCTAACTTTTTGATCGCTGGAGTTGATTCAGAAGCACCCGCTAAAGTCTTCTGGGCAGCGGCAATTTTTTGTTGCGAAATTTGCTGATCAGCTTTGGTTAAAACGGCCGTTGTACTGTTACCAGTTGCGGTCGTTGCCGAACTTGCGGTTACGCCTCCGGTATTTTTGGCACAGCCTGAAAGTGTAATCAATCCGAGTAGGACGATTACAATCAGTGGCCAAGATGATCGATAGGCATGATCCACGGCAAACCCCTCCTTTTTATCATTCTCCATTATACCATTAATCGCAATGTCATTTTTTTCAAAGCTCTGAGTAGCGGCTTTGTTAAATTAACCTAACTAACGCTGCGACATAATAAGCCGCTAAACCAAGTACCACCACTAAGTTGGCCCAGCGATACATCACAATTAAGGCCAAGTATTCCCGAAACATAGCAAACGGTAAATAATACAGTGGCGTGTGCGCACCGATTCCCGTTAGGTTCAGGTGCAGTTGCCGAGCAAAAATATTAGCCCGTAAAACGTGATAGCCACTCGTGACAATCACGGCGCGATAAAACGGTTGTTGCCGCACAATTAATGCGTGCGAAAATTTTAGATTTTCAATTGTCGACGTTGACCGATTTTCTTCTTGAATGGCATCACGGGGGACCCCTTGATCCACTAAGTACTGCCGCATTGCGGTACTCTCCGCCATAACCTCATCCGGTCCCTGACCACCAGAAACAACGATCGTGATTGGTTGATGATAACGCGCCCGTTGCACCCGATAGTACTTCGCTGCCGCCTGAAGCCGATATGCCAGTGTTCGCGTTGGCTGCCCATTTGGCATCAACCCTGCTCCTAAGACGATCATATAATCGATCTGTCGATGACGTCCTAGTCGGGTCATGACGCAAGCTAATAGATACGCGATAAAGCTGAACGCAAAATACGCCGTCAATAATAACGCTAGGCCTAATAACTGCCACAAGCGTCGCGAATGCCAAACTCCTAAGTTGATTACTGATAAGACCAGCATTATGACTAATACACCACCGACGATTGCTAGCAAGCTGTAATGAAACGCCCAGCCCTCCTTGCGAATCAATCGGTAACTATACCTGACAAAACTAATGCCCACAATCAAAATTACAATTGGCAACAACGTATAAGCCAAAATTTTTGCACCGACCAACATGAATTGCCAAGTAGGACTTGCCTGCGCACTGAATCGATGGTAAGCGCTTAACAAAATGCCAATGACTGCAATCAAAAAAAGATGTCCCGTTAACCAATGCCGCCGGTCCGTCAATTGCAAGGTCAACGCACTAGCAAGGGCCAAACTACCCCAATAAAACGGTGTCATCGCAACACCCCCTTAACTTATATTGTAATCATTTTAAGGATTCGTGCTAGTGTTTATTGGATAAAAAAAGGACGCCGGTAGCCCGACGTTGGTCCGTTATCCGTTCCGCGCCATCACCTAATTAATGTTGAAGCACGCCAAAACGAAAGATTCGTTGATATACGGCGTCCAGTCCAACCTTGACTAGGTCATAATGCCCACCAAACAACACCTTTACTCTATCACTTTTAGAAATTACTGCAACTTAAAAAGCGTCAAATCAGCAATTGCCAATTTGACGCTTCGTCAATTAATTTTCTTCGTTATGGAAACGATTCTTAAATAATGGACTAACTGGTTTATTTTCATGGATAAACTTGATTGCTTGACCCATTAATTGACCAACTGAAACTTGTTCGATCTTATCGATTCGCTTAGCAGCTGGTAATTCAATTGAATCCGTCACAACTAATTTCTTAATTGGTGACTTTTCAATCCGTTCGATGGCAGGACCAGACAGAACTGGATGCGTACAACTGGCGTAAACTTCAGTTGCGCCCGCATCAACCAGTGCCTGTGCACCTAAAGTAATCGTCCCAGCCGTATCGATCATATCATCGATCATGATGGCCCGCTTACCCTTGACATCACCGATAATATTCATAACTTCGGCAACGTTGGCCCGTGGTCGACGCTTATCAATAATCGCGATTGGTGCCTTCAAGAATTCAGCTAATTTACGTGCCCGAGTCACACCACCATGGTCAGGTGAAACAACCACAGCATTTTCATCCAAGTGGTGGTTCAGGAAGTAGTCAGCTAACAGTGGCGCACCCATCAAGTGATCCAACGGAATATCGAAGAAGCCTTGAATTTGGGCAGCATGAAGATCGAGTGCCAAAATCCGTGTTGCACCGGCTGTTTCCAGCATGTTTGCAACTAACTTAGCGGTAATTGGTTCGCGAGAACGTGCTTTCCGATCTTGACGCGCATATCCGTAATAAGGAATAACCACGTTAATGGTCTTAGCACTCGCGCGACGTAGGGCGTCAATCATGATCAATAGTTCCATCAAATTGTCATTAACGGGAGCGGAAGTTGATTGAATGATATAAACTTGATCACCACGAATACTTTCCTCAATGTTAATGCGAATTTCGCCATCACTAAAGCGATCGACCGAAGTCTTACCCAACTTAACCCCAACGGCGTCCGCGATTTTTTCTGCCAATGGTTTATTTGAATTCAAAGCAAAGATTTTTAACTTTGGATCAAAATACTGTTCTGACATAATTTCCTCCATTCGAAAATTTATTACTTACTAAATAATAGGCATTTTGCTAGTGAAAATCAAGTCCCAACAACAAGGCAAAATTGCGTGAGACTGGGCTGGAAGCACGACTTTCGGCAATCTAAGCCCCTTCGTGATTAAAGATTAAAGTTTCGTGAGCCCCGATTACCGAACAATCTTAGTTAATGAGACCGCTATCAGTTGTAATTGGTACTGACACACGCATTGCACTAGTTATTGTCTTAGTTGGTACTTGACCGCTGCCGTTTCTCGCGTTCAAAAGTAGCCAGTACTAGAAGTCGGAATAGAGCGCACACCGGCTGACGAACAGGAATCTACTAGACTGTTCAGTTATCTAAACACACTCAGTGGTGCTGATTTAAATAAGTCACGACATCGCACCCCAAGCGATTCATCCCTTGATATTGTTGGTACTGCTTGCCATTCTGGGCCATGACGACAATGCTATAAGTGCCTTGTTTGGTCTTAAAAATGGCCGCATCGTTTTGGACACCCTTATCGGGATATTCGCCAGTTTTATTATAGACCGTGGCGTGTTTAACTAAGTATGGTAGCTTGCTGTGGTTGCGACAGCCCTTAAGTAAGGTCAGCATCTTCTTATCATACGTCTTACCTAATAACTTATGTTGATATGTCAGCGTTAAAAAACGAGTTAGATCAGCCACCGACGTGTAATTATCGCGTCCCCAGCGTAGCGCGTTCGTATCAAGCATATACCGTTGTAAAACCGTCTGCTTGAATCGATAATGCTTAATGGCCGCATTAACGCTCCTGAAGCCCCCCGCACGTTTGATTAACCGGTTAGCCGCGTTATTATCGGAATTATGAATCATTAATTTTAAATCATTTTGATCTTGCTGTGTTAGCCGTAACTTTCGTTGTTGGACCCGTCGATAAATCGTCAGCATAACATAAACTTTGATCGTACTAGCAGAACGTTGACGAGTCATGCGCTGATTTCCCGTTTGCACGGTTAGTTTTCGTCGACCTAATCGGGTCACCTTGACCGACCAGCGCCCACCTAGTGATTTCAAATCACGTTGCGCGATCTTTTTAACGGCTGTTTGCTCACTTTTAACGCTAGTTGCGTGTACTGGTAATGCCCAGCTCCAACCGCCAAGCAATGCCAGACCACAAACAAGGCCGCGAATCCACTTCTTCGTCTGCATCTAAATGCCTCCAAACTTCCCCGTCCCGTAAACTCCTCGCCAATTATACCAATTTCGTGACTTAATTAAAATCACTCAGTTGCCCTGAACTGACACAGTCAAATCAACTTTGTCCTATTTAGCAGCTAAATAGCCCTTATTACACCACAAGTCACGCCGATGAGCTAACAAAAAGAGACCATCCCAGCAACAACGCACTTGGATGGTCTCTGAATTCAATTATCAATGATAATAATTACATGTTTTCTGGTTCATGTGGTAAGCGGCCCCAGAAGTCAGGCTTGTTCGTCTGACGTGCCCGGGCAATTGCCATATCATGGAAGTTAACATCATCAGTAATGGTCGAACCAGCCGCGATAAACGAGTGGTCAGCCACTTCAACTGGCGCAATGATGTTCGAGTTACTACCAATAAAGGCGGAATCGCCGACATTCGTGTGGTGCTTGTTGACTCCGTCATAGTTAACGAAGACCACACCACAACCAACGTTAATATCTTGACCTAACGTTGCGTCACCAACATAAGTCAAATGGCCGACCTTGGTCCGATTACCGATCTTAGCCTTCTTGACTTCGACAAAGTTACCAAGATGGACGTGTTCACCAATCTCAGCTTGCGGCCGCAAATGGCTATACGGGCCAATATTGCTGTCAGCGTGCATGATGGAATCTTCCAAGAAGGAAGCCGTCACCCGAACACGATCTTCAATCACCATGTCATGGATCTCGGAGTGCGCGCCGATGAAGCAATCTTCACCAATTGTCGTATGGCCCTTGATCAAGACGCCTGGTTCAATAATCGTATCAGCACCAATCTTAACGCCCGCTTCAATATAGGTATCGTCAGGGTTGATAATTGAAACCCCATTTTCCATATGCTGCGCGTTGATCCGTTGTTGCATCACTTTGGTTGCTTGGGCTAGAGCTGCACGGGTATTTACCCCCATTGATTCATCAAAATCATCCATTTGATAGGCGGCGACCACATCACCCTGATTCTTCATGATCTGAATCACGTCAGTCAAATAATATTCGCCCTGTGCATTATCGTTGGTCACTTCATGTAAGGCGGCAAACAACTTCTGATTATCGAAGCAGTAGACTCCCGTGTTAATTTCATGAATTTCTTGTTCTTCCTTAGTCGCATCCTTTTGTTCTACAATCTTTTCAACGATGCCTAACCGATTGCGAACAACCCGGCCGTAGCCTTGAGGATTAGGTGCCTTGGACGTTAAAATCGTGCCAGCAGCACCCTTAGCTTGATGATATTCAAATAGTTCTTCAAAAGTTTCAGCTTTAAATAAGGGTGTGTCGCCACTGACGATCAGCGTCATCCCATCCGCATCTTTTAAGAGCGATTCGGCTTGTAATACTGCGTGACCGGTTCCTAATTGTTCCGTTTGAACCGCGTACTCAGTTCGGTCGCCTAAGGCTGCTTCCACATCTTTGGCACCGTGGCCTACAATGGTCACGATATTTGCCATGTGGGTGGCTTCAACTTGGGTCAAGACGTGGTCGACCATAGATTTGCCACAGACCTGATGTAATACTTTGACTAGCTTGGATTTCATCCGGGTCCCTTTACCAGCGGCCATGATGATTGCATTTTTGGTTGTCATTACAAATTACTCCTTAGTCCTCAGATAAGTCCATCATATCAAAAAACTGGTCTGGATAACACACCAGGCTAGACTTCCGCACCGAAAACCTTCTCCAAATAGTTACCAGCAACGACTTTAATCGCCTTGTCACTATCACTCACGTTGGTTACTCGTAATAACGACGTGTAGTCATCGATTAAACGATTGCCAACAAAACTGGCTTCGGCAAAAACGGTGATGCCAATTAAATTAGCATCAAATTCTTCAATCAAGGTCTTCATCCCGTTGATTGTGCCGCCGCCCTTCATGAAATCATCCACGATGAGCACGTTGGCGCCTTCCGTTAGGCTTCGCTTGGAAAGTTCCATCTTCTTGATCCGTTCTGAAGAACCCGAGACATAGTTCACACTAACGGTCGAGCCTTCCGTAATTTTAGAATCATTGCGGACAATCACAAACGGCACGTTTAAATAAGTCGCAACACTTTGGGCAATCGGAATTCCTTTAGTTGCAACGGTCATAACAGCGTCGATTTTTTGATTCAAGTACTGAGTCGCAATCACCCGACCCACTTGGCGCAAAATATCTGGTTGGCCTAAAATATCAGATAAATAAACATAGCCACCCGGTAACACCCGACTCTTGTCGGCAACCTTAGTGGTCATCTCGTCAATAAATTCTTGGGCCTCTTCCTTTAAAATATAAGGAATAAACCGTGCACCACCAGCAGCACCGGGAATGGTTTCCAAGATTCCTGTTCCCCGGGCCTGAAACACTTTCTTCAAAATCGTTAAATCTTCACTGATTGACGACTTTGCGGATGCGTACCGTTCCGCGAAGTATGTCAATGAAACTAATGTATGGGGACGTTCCAACAAATAGCGCGTCATATCTATTAAACGTTCGCTTCTACGTACTTTCATAACTTCCACCTCAACCTAAATCATCATTTTTAAAGTCTATGCAAAATGATAACACAAACGTTCGGAAATAAGCTAATTTTTTCACATTTTTTTACTAAACCATCGGAATTTCTTAATATGTTTGCCAATTATCTTGTCTGTACAGCTCATATTTGGCGAATTCGAGAACAATAAACTTAGGCAACTTATAACGGAGTAGATACGGAATGTGCCAAGGGAATCCATCGTTCACACGACGTAGCGTCCAGAAAGTTCGATTGATTGGTCGCTACTTACACCTAAAAAGCCCAGAACGAGTAATTTTGGAATCGTTCTGAGCTTTCAAGCAATTTATTTTATTGGCTTCTGCTTATTGAATCGTTGTCGTCCCCAAACAATAGGATATAGACAACAGTAATTACCAAATTACCGACTAAACTTTTCTATAAAATAACCGATACTCGGCAATTAGTCCTTGTCGAATATCGGTTATCTTAATCTGACTAATTCATGTTACTTATTGGCCCGGTGCTTATCCCCAACAAATAAGCCATAGTAAATCAAACTGAATAACAAGCTACCGAGTAATGACGATACTAGCCCATGTGTCGTAGTTTGTGTCATCACAGCTAAGATTGCTCGAACAGCAAAGTAAGCTACTGGAATAATAGGGCCAACAAAATTAGATTGATTCCTTTTTCCCAGTAAATAACTCCAGTATCCTAATCCCAGCGTAATTCCTATAATTACTACTCCAATAATTATAATCGTTGCCATTTTTCAACCTGCAATCATTTTTTGCCGTTTTCATACTCTTTTACAATATCTAAAAAATCAGTCCTCTCGTTGGTTTCTCGTGCATAATCTATAATGGATTTCCCAAATGGATCACGCAAACGATAATCTGAGCCCGCCTTTAATAGATAAAAATATAACTCTTCATTTTCCTTAGTATCCAAATCATTATCAAAAACCGCATAAAACAGTGGTACATGTCCATACTTATCAACGCTATTTACATCGATGCCGTTCTCGACTAATAGTTTCGTAATTTCCATAGCAAACTTAGGATTTGGACGCCATACACAATTGTAAAAATAATGTAATGCGTTTCGATGTTCACTCTTGGTGACAAAGTTAACATCAATACCTGCTTGTAACAAAAAATGAACAATCTTTAACTTTTCCTCAGGATTGTCATCGTTTGTCATTGCCATGCATAATAAATTAAGTCCTTCAAACTTATCAGTCTCATCCACATTGCCAGAATAATAATTTTTAAACTGATCAAATGTTCCATCTCTTACCGCACTAAAAGCATTGTAAACTAGCACACTTTTTACCTCGTTTCATATTTATGACTCCGATTAGCAGACGGAGTTTCTAATCTAGAGTTTTTGGGATTAAATTGAAAATCCTTCAATGTCATCTTCCTATTTTTATATAGATTGAACATTTCCTTATAAGACTTACCCGGTAGATGTCCGAGATCGACCTTTCCTTTTCGGGGTTAGCCCGGCTTCCAATGTATCACTTGTTTCGTATTTCGATCAATAAGCACTCCATCTTTAGCTTGCCTATTATATACTTCCTGCTCGAATTCGAGTTTTTTCTTCCCGGTTAATGTTGGTCGTCCATAAGGTTTTCCGTTCCTAATATAAGAGCCATTTTCCAATGGGACATTATTTGTCTTTTTATCTTTCCCATCTTTTGAAGATTTTTCCTTGCTAGATTTCTCCTTTTTCCCATGACTATCTTTATTCTGCGAGGATTGTTTTCTCTGAGAAGCTTTTCTTGCCTTGCCCGCAACTTTTTTCTTATTGTAGCGCTTCTGTTGTGCTTCTTGGTCTTGTGTTTTGTCGCATGAGAAGTCTTTTGGGGCTTAGACTTTTGATGTCCCATGCTTGGTCTTTGTAGTTTTGTGAGACTTCGTGGCTGCTTTCTTGGTCGTCTTCCTAGCCGGCTTACGTTTGGCCAATTCCTCAGCCGCACGCTTCATTGCCTGCTTAGTTGCCCGACCGGCACAAAGTTCAAGGCTGTCCAAAACGCACCCTTCAAACGAGAACGCTTCTTACCAGTAGCGCATCTTTCCCCGTAATAATGGTATAAATATCATTATACCCAATCATATCCGTCAAAAACGAAATGATACCTTTACTGATTCCCGTCCTACGACTAAGTGTGGCAATTACAGCGCTACCCTTGGACTTATGCTTTTAGAAAACTTCTTGTGTGACTTGCCCCCCCACGCAAACGAAAAGTTGCAACCCCAACACGAACAAAAAACTAGCCGCTCTAGAATTCCCAATGAATTCCAGAAACGACTAGTAACATTTTAGCGTGTCACAACGAACCACTTAATTCTGTAAACTACCTACTTTTAACGTGATACAGCTGAACAAGAATAGCCCCACTAGCTTCCGACCCGAAGTCGCTGATAACCCAGCGCGGCAAAGTAGAAGATACACTCGATTGCAGCGATGAAGAAACTGACTGGTAAATTCGTGACGTAACTCAAGTACAGCCCCAGCCAAACCCCAATCAACGCGAAACCAATCGCTAGAAAAATCATCTTGCTAACCGTATGGACAAAGTATCGCGCTGCCGCTGCTGGTAACGTGAGTAAGATAAAGATCAGTAATGACCCCACAATTTGGGCAGCCACGCTGACGCTCATCGCAACGAGTACCAAGAAGACCACTGAGATGCCGGTCGTCCATAAGCCGCTCACCCGGGCGCCAATCGCATCGAAGGAATCAAATTTGAGTGGCCGGTACAAGCCCAACATCACGAGTAGGACGATGGCCGATAAGATTGCGACCCGGATGACATCCGCACTGGCAATCCCAATCACACTCCCAAACAGGATGCTCGTCGCATAACTCGAAGTTTGATTAGATAACGACAGGAATAGAATCCCTAAGCCGATAAACAGAGCGGAAATTGCAGAAATCGAGGCTTCGCGTCGTGATTGTTTCACACTCATCTGCCCCACGATGACCGAACTAATCACGGTAAAAATCAGCATCCCACTCAACGCGGTCCAGCCCATAAAAATCCCGAAGGCTGCACCGGCAAACCCAATTTCAGACAGTGTGTGTGTCAGAAATGAGAGGTTCCGGGCAATCACGAAAACGCCAATCGTCCCACAAATAATTGCAATAAAGGTTCCTGCTAAGTAGGCATTTCGCATAAATACTAAGCTAAACATTGACATTAGTGGCCTCCTTTAATTGCTCTACCGACATATCAGCGATATTGCCAAATTGCTGGTGGCCGGGCTTTAAGGCCAGATAATGTTTGGCGTATTGCTTCGCTAATGGCAAGTCGTGCGTCACAAAGAAGACGGTAATGTTGCTAGTTTGGTTTAAGTTCTGAACGAGGTCCAACAATTCATACTTCATTTCATTGTCCAAACTAGCCGTCGATTCGTCTAAAATTAATAGCTGCGGTTGTTGCACAATTGCTTGTGCTAAGTAAGCCCGCTGCTTTTCACCACCAGAAGCCATCCCAAGCGGTCGCTGACGGAGTTTCTTCAAATTGGTCACGGCTAATGCTGTCGCTACCTGACGATGTTCAGCTCGAGACAGCCACGGCTGCCACCCTTTTAGGTTCAGCCCGACAAAGTCCTCAATCGTTAACGGATACTCCTGGTCTAAGTTGCGAAATTGGGGCACGTAGCCAATTTTAATGGCTTTTTTATTCGGATAATACTTAATTTGACCGGCTGTTGGCTTCAGCATGCCAAGCAAGGCGCGAATTAAAGTGGTTTTCCCCACCCCATTCTCACCAATCACGGTCAAAAAGTCACCTTGTTCAATGTTAAAATTCAAATCTTTAAACACCTGGTTGTTTGGAAAGCCAATTCCAAGGTGTTGGACGGCAATTAACGGTTCCGTCATAACACTACCCCAACTTTCTAAATTAAAGTAAATCGTAATGATTACTATTTTAGTTTACCTGAATGCGGTGATTTGTCAATACCTGAGTTCAAAATGCCGTAATCATTACCAGCTGCGGCAATCATCGGGGCCTAATCAAATAACACCTTGACCACTAGTTGAATGCGCTTATCACTAAGACGAGATTGCAAAAAAAAGACCGTTTTTACCATTAAGCCGGTAAAACACGGTCAATTCATGTTTATCATTACTTTAATTTAAGGTGCTTAAGCCAACCCCGCCTGCTCATGCAAGAATTCATCCAACACTTCTTGATAGCGATCCGGGTGCGTTCGGATGGCTTCAACGTGACCAGCATCGGGGTCGATATACAGGCCCTTTTGTTGTGGTAACTGGTCGTACAAGGTATGTGCATTGCGGACAGGCACCGTCTGATCCTTGGAACCATGAATCATCAAGATCGGTAACCCACCATCAATCACCCGTTGCAGAATCCGGCCATCCTTAAACCCATAGCCCGCGCGAACGTGTGCTAAGCGATTCGCCACCGGCATAATCGGATAGGCTGGCAAGTGGAACTTATGAGTCAGTCTGAACTTCGCTTCATCATAAAGATCCGCATAACCGCTATCCTCCACAATAGCTTTAACATTCTCCGGTAACGGCTCACCACTAGTCGCCATGACCGTGGCGGCCCCCATCGAAATTCCCATCAATACGATGTCAATATCCAGACCTAATTGACTAAGCGCCATCGTAATCCAACGTTCATAATCTAGTCGGTCTAGCCAACCATAACCAATCGTATGGCCTTGACTATCACCAAATGACCGGGCATCAGGCATTAAAACGTCATACCCCAAGCTCATAAAGATGCGCGCATACGGAATCATTTGTTCGCGCGAATGTCCTAGACCATGCGCCAAAATCGCCAAGCGGCCAATTGTTTTCGGATTAGGGATATATGTTGCCACTAAGTTCAGCCCATCAAAGGACTGGATCATCCACTGCTGTTTAGGCTGCTTAAAATACCAAAAATTCTCAATTTCAGTGTTTTCTGCCCGCGAACGTTCGCGGCCCTGCTGCTTCTGTGCGTCACTCACGTGCATCGCGACTTGATACGCCGCTAAGCCACCAAGTAACGTTCCCGCATAAGTTGCAGCACCAATGACGCCCGCCAATTTCAATCCAAATTTTGTCGACTGCTTCATCCGAACACCTCCGTTACTCCTTATTTAATCATAAACGCGCATAAATTGCTTACAAAAAGAGATTGCGTTGTCCGAATAACCGATGATGCGTTGAAGGCAACGACCATCTTCGCGTGTCAACCTGCAAGCAAAGCCGCGGCTACTCGCATTCCGGTGCCAATTGCACTGCTACACCATCTCTGGCTGGACACAGGTCGTGATGACAAATGGCTCAGCGCTACCGTTTAAGCGTAGCAGTAAATTAGAGACTCGGCTCACCTAACCCCGTACCAATAAAAAAAGCCCACCATCACGGCGGACTACTACGGTCTAATGTTCATTTAAATTAACTGGCCGCACAAGGTATACTTCCCGACAAAAACCCTTCAAGGAATTATACACGCGTTGCGCCCGCGATTGTTTGCGACACACACCGAACACAGTTGGTCCGGTGCCGCTCATCTGGGCCGCATCCGCCCCAAACGTTAACAATTGCCGCTTGATCTGTAAAATCTCGGGGTAGCGTTTTGCCGTGATTGGCTCTAAAACGTTGCCCATATTCGCAAAAATCTCCGCGAAATCCTGCTGTTGAATACCAGCCAACAAGGCCTCAATATTGGGATGCTGGTCGATGCGCTCGTAATTGACCTGCCGCAAAATATTTGGCGTTGACACACTGACTTTCGGCTTCGCGAGAATAATCCACATCGGCGGCAACTTAGGCAGTGGGGTAACCACATCGCCTTTTCCCGTCACGTGGGCCGTCTGACTGTAGACACAGTATGGCACATCCGAATCTACTTGCAATCCCAAACGTGCTAACGTGGCTAAGTCCAAGTGGAGATTCCACATCCGGTTCAAGCCCCGTAAAACAGCGGCGGCATCAGATGAGCCGCCTCCTAGACCAGCCGCTACCGGAATGGCCTTTCTTATTTTGATACGGACACCCCGATCAACATGACAATACCGTTTTAAAACACTCACCGCTTGAAAAGCTAAGTTACGGCGATCATTCGGCAAAAAGCCACTATCGGTGACCACTTCGATTCGGTTCGTATGCAATGATTCTAACATGACATAGTCGGCCAGATCGACCGACGTCATCACCATGTCCCACTCTTTATCCCCATTTGGATGTTCAAATAAGGTATCCAGTCCTAAATTGATTTTGGCCGGTGCTTTTTCAACGATCTGCACGCGTCTCACCCTCTTCCATGACCGCGATTACCCGGGGTCGCTGACTTACTTTGATACAATTATACTAATATCAAGGCAAAATAAAAAGACCTTGCTTGGGGGTCTTAATATTGAGAATTCACGAGACGCGAATTAAGCTTCAGTTGTTTCATCATCAAAAGCGATTTGAACGTTCTTTGTCAGAACATCAGTATAACTGTAGGAGACCCGTTCAAATGCGTTTTCTTGTTGATCTAAATCCACAACGAACACCGAACGATAAGTTTCTTTCAAGATACCGTGGCGTTCAGTTGTTTTCTTACGGCCAGCCTGGGCAACGACCTTCATGCGTTGGCCGATCCGTGAGTCAAGTTTATCTTTAATTGCAGCTAGTGAAATTGGCATTGAGAATCCTCCTCATGAAAGACACTATACTAGCTTTTCACAAAAAAGTCAATATTATATCACAAGGTTTTCTAATGTGCAACCATTTTATAAGCATAGATAACTTAAAGTAAGTCAGCCTGATGTAACGCATCCGTCAATGTAATAAATTCATCGACCGTCAACCGTTCGGCACGAATCTTGGGATCAATCGTCGCGATATCAAGAGCCTGTTGAATGGCCGTCTTCGTCTCAGGTTGTTTACCAAATAGGCTTTGCAAATTATTCCACAGATTTTTCCGACGGTGCGCAAAGCCCGCTTTAACGACCTTGAAAAAAGCTGCTTCGTCAAATGGCACGTGTGTCCGCGGTGGCAATGCCGTCAATTTCACGATTGCAGAATCGACATTCGGTGACGGCACGAAAACCGTCCGGGGAACGACCATCGCCATCTCAGCAGCCATCCGGTACTGCACAGCAATCGTTAACGCACCATACGCCTTCGTACCCGGTTCAGCTGCCAAACGGTCGGCAACTTCCTTTTGCATCATCACAACAATATTTTCAAAAGCAACGTCCCCCGCCAAAATGTTCATCAGAATAGGCGTTGTAATATAATACGGTAAATTGGCGACGAGCTTCAACGGCCGCTCGTTATCTAAATGTTCACTGATCATCGCGGCTAAGTCGGCCTTCAAAATATCTTGGTTAACGACCGTTACATTGTCATAATCAGCTAGTGTCTCATCCAAAATTGGCAGTAACCGATCATCGATTTCAAAGGCCAGGACGTGGTGCGCATCCCGTGCCAAATACTCAGTCAAGGCGCCGATCCCAGGGCCAATTTCAATCACGTCATCATTGGTTCCAATGTCAGCAGTGGCAACAATGTTGTGTAACACGTTCTGATCAGTTAAAAAATTCTGTCCTAAACTCTTCTTAACTTGTAACCCGTACGTATGCATAATTGCCCGTGTGCGGGCGGGATTCGCAATATCTAAATCTCTACTCATCATTTCTCCTCTGTGGTTAGTTGGTCAACAGCCGCCCAAAAATCAGCTGGCTGAATTTGAAATAGTTGTAACCGTTTGGGCAGCTGTTTACCGTTGACGTATCCGATACCTAAACGTTCACCCAACTGTTCGCGTCGTTGACGCGCCGTGGGACCCGCTAGTAAGCCCGCCGCAATCAAATCATGGTGACTGATCAACTGTTGGGGCTCGTCGATTTGCTCCGTATATAGATGGGCGAGTGCAGTTTGGATCGCCGCTGGGCTCGCGTGTTCAACGCCCAGGCTCCCCCCAGCCTTAGTTGGTACACCAGCTTTGCGGGGCAAAAAGGCGTGCTTGACACCCGGAACAGCCGCCGAAATCGTCTTCCGAATACGTTCACCGGAAAAGTCTGGGTCGGTGAACACGATCACGCCGCGACTGGCCTGCAACGTTTTGATCTGGGCTAAGGTGGCTTCGGAAATCGCCGAGCCATTCGTTTCAAGTGTATCTGCATCGACAGCTAGGGCGAGACGCTTCGTGTCATCTTTCCCTTCAACCACAATTACTTCTTTAATCTTTTTCAATCTTAAAAAATTCCTCTGCATTTTGATAAGTTTGGGCCGCTATAATTTCCGGCGTCGTTTCACGTAACTTGGCAATTGCTTCAACAACGTACCGCGTGTAACCGGGTTCGTTCTGCTTTCCCCGGTATGGTTCCGGCGTTAGATAAGGGGCATCCGTTTCAACCAGCATTTGCGTTAGTGGCGTTTGCTTGACGGATTCATGGACTTCACGCGCATTCTTAAATGATGCGACACCACTATAGGAAATATGCATACCTAAGTCCAAGAACCGTTTGAGCCACTCAGGGTCACCATTAAAGCTATGCATGACGCCACCCGTGTCACGAATATCAGCTGCTTTCAAGATCTTATAGGTATCTTCGAAAGCATCACGATTGTGCACGGAAATTGGCAATTGCATCTCTTTAGCAATGGCGACTTGGCGGGCAAAGACTTGCCGCTGAACGTCTTGTGGCGACGTATCCCAATGGTAGTCCAGTCCAATCTCACCTAACGCGACGACTTTCGGGTGTTGGACTTGTTCAATCAACAACTTTTCAGCCGCCTGATCATAGTTTTTGGCATCTTCCGGGTGCCAACCAACAATCGCGACTAACTGAGGATACGTTTCCGCCAGTTTAATCGCATCGGCGTTCAGTTGTGTATTCGAACCAACGATTGCCATCCGCGTAACATCAAGGTCAGCCGCTTGTTGTAAGTAACGTGGCACTTCCTGGATGAATTCTTCACTATTTAAATGGGTATGAGAATCAAAAATCCGCATGTAATAACCCCTTTTCGACTTTTGTTATCTTAGTTGATTTTACCATGGGACGCAAGTTTTCGGAAAAGAAGACGGGCCATCCAACCTATTTCTTGCAAACTAATAACGACATACTAGTCATTAGCCATAAAAAGAGGCTGCACTAGGCACCCTCTTAACTAACTATATTCTAACTAGAATGATTGACAAAAATTCACAGTACTTTTCTTCAATCTCAGCCCATGCCAATCATTGAATTCACGAGCACTGCCTTATCCACCAAATAGGACGATCCAGCTAACCATAACAGTTTCAAAAACCAGGATAATATTCAACGTTCGATACGCTGATAATCGGTCCAGTTTATATTGGAAAAATTTCCGAATACTAGGGACTGTCTGAAAACTAAAAATTCAGGTATAATCTGAGGAAAAACGAATCGAGGCATTCCGATGACAACACCTAAACG
>NZ_JBMNVY010000088.1:0-1120 GCF_049745435.1 Lactiplantibacillus sp. YT640 | reverse complement strand
GACGAATTGTCAAATCAAGCGCAACTTTGTCCCGAAGAAAACTTCAAATGGACTCTTCCAGCCTAAGACCTTACGTGGTCGGTGATTTAAATCCCTGACAAACTTGTCGATATCTTGATCAGTCAGTTGGTCTAGGTCGGTTCCTTTGGGGAAATACTCACGGATAAGTCCGTTGGTATTCTCATTGGTTCCCCGTTGCTGAGGCGCATGAGGATCTGGGAAATAGACTGGGATACTTAGCTCTTGACTAACTTCGCGGTATCCTGCGAATTCAGTTCCACGATCCGGCGTAAGCGTCCGAACTCGTTTGGGCGTCACGGTATGCAAGAGGTCAATCATCGCTTGTGTGACGTTCTTGGCGTTTACTTTGGGAACCCGCTGAGATAATAAATACCGAGATTTGCGGTCCACCAAGGTTACCAGGGCCGAACGCCCGGTTTTACCGCGAACGGTATCACTTTCCCAATGACCAAACCAGCTTCGATTCTCACATGAAACAGGTCGTTCATGAACGGAAGGGACGTCGTTAAATCGTCCCCGACGTTCCTTAATGGTTCCCTTGACCTTTCGGGTTTTACCACGGTGACGGAGCTTACGGGCAAAGCCATGAGCCTCGTGATTCTTACGTTTGATGCCTAAATTATCACGTTCAATCCCACGATAAATGGTGTTATAACTGACATGCCATTCACTGTTTTCGTGGACTAAACGACCGGAAATTTGTTCCGGGGACCACTGACGTTGAACAATACAGTGAAAAACAAAATCCCGTAACTTCAAATCAGTTAGAAGCCTAGGACGTCGGCTTTTTAGCCGCCGTCCCTGATAGTTCTCTTGGGCTTTGACGGCCGAGTATGCCTTACGACCACCATTGCGCTTGATTTCGCGCGATACGGTGGCTTTGGAACACCCAATTTTCTCCGCAATAACTTGATAGGTATCGTTTAAAGTGACGCCCAACAGTATGCATTCTCGGTCTTTTAAGGTAAGATGGTTGTACGGACTCATAGCCTAGGATCTCCTTTAGATGATTGTTGTGGTGACTTCATTTTATAGGACTCAGGCTATGAGTTCTTTTTTATTTTTTTCTTACTTGTTGCACTTCAATTGTAAATTCGTC
>NZ_JBMNVY010000087.1:0-1270 GCF_049745435.1 Lactiplantibacillus sp. YT640 | reverse complement strand
CCAGCCTTTCTCGGTTTCTTTGTCTTCTTCTTTGTGTTCTTGATTTCTGGCGTTTCACTTTTGAATGAACGCACTACTGGAACCCTAAGCCGGCTACTTGCAACCCCAATTCGACGGAGTGAAATTATTATGGGCTATCTAATTGGTTATGGGGGCTTTGCCATCATTCAGACTGTCCTGACCGTTGTTTTTACAATTACGGTCTTCAAGATTCACTTAGTTGGTAGTATTTGGCTGGTCTTTCTGACTAACTTATTATTAGCGTTAGTGGCTTTGACCTTGGGTATCTTTATTTCCACCTTTGCTAACTCAGAATTTCAAATGATTCAGTTTATTCCACTGATTGTTGTACCACAAATCTTTTTTGCTGGGTTGGTTCCAGTCGATGGCATGGCCAGTTGGTTGCAAGCAATTGCCCACATCATGCCGTTATACTATGGTGCTAATGCGTTGACGGCTGTTGTGACAAAGGGTGCTGGGCTTGGCGATATTGGTGTCAATTTGTTAATATTAGTAGGGTTTATGGTCGTACTAACAATGTTGAATATTGTTGGAATGAAACGTTATCGGAAGGTGTGAGGATATGGAACGACCACGGATACGGGATTATTTTCAACAGGATCTAAGTCAGAATGAAACGATTACACCTAAGCAACGGGCCATCCTCCAGGCAAGTCTCGATTTGTTTGCTGAAAAGGGTTTTGACCAGACCAGTACTAGTGATATTGCACAACGGGCCGGCGTTGCGGAGGGGACGGTCTATCGGCGGTATAAGACTAAGGCTGCCTTACGGGATGCCATCTTAGCACCAATTACCGCGCACATTGTGCCAATCTTAGCGAGTGATTTTTCAGAGGATAAATTACGGCAGCGTTATCCCAGTCTACAGGCATTCGTCACAGCAATTTTTACGGACCGAGTTGCATTTGCTAAAGCTAACGTGAAAGAGTTAAAGGTCATTTTTGAAATGGTAGCTTTTGACACCGAACGACGCGAACAGATTCTTAGCCAGATTGCGCCTAAGATGGTCAAGCAGATGGGAAGTGTCATAAATCAACTAAAAGCAGATCATTTGATTGTGGATTGGCCGAATGATTTGATACTGCAAAGTTTGTTATCGCAGCTATTCGGTTACCTAGCGCAGTTAATGCTGGAATTGCCGGGAACTGAAATTGAGCGCGAACAAGCGTATTTGATTACGGTGATGACCAAAATATTGACCCCGGGTGAACATGATCAAATTACTGGTCAGTGAGCTAACTGTTACTTG
>NZ_JBMNVY010000086.1:0-1296 GCF_049745435.1 Lactiplantibacillus sp. YT640 | reverse complement strand
TGCTTGAGTTGCTTTTGTAATTTCTCAGCAGTTGCCTGGTCACCGCGGGCCTGGGCTTGTGCAATGGCAGTCTTCAGCTTGGTCACCGTTGCTTGTGTCTGGGCTGCTGTCAGCTTCTTCAAAGCGGCTTGTTGCGATTCAAGGGCCGCGCGCTGTTTCTTAGTAACGGTCACCAGCGTCTTCATTTTCAACTTGACTAATCCTGATTGTAAACTCGCCTTAATTAAAGACGTGTTGGTTGGATTACTATTTGAATAAGTAATCGTCAATTGACCATTTTTCTGAGTCAAATAGCCATCTAGATCATGCTGCTTAATCATTTTCCGTGCCTGTGAACTATCATAATGATGAATCGTCACGTTTTTGGTATCGATCACGTTAACCACGGATTGGTCTACATGATGAACACCCAAGCTTGCTAATTGCGTCGTGTTGTTTTGAAATAAGAAATACATCAGCGTCATAATCAGCAATGGTGCCAAAAACATCAGCGCCAAGGTACGCTTATCACGTAACATTTGCTTAAAAACTCGTCTAACGATTGCCATCGTTCGCATCTTGCATCCGCCCCGCTTTCAAAAAGACCTGTTCGATCGTATCTACTGCATACTGTTGTTTCAGTGCCGCGGGTGTCCCCTCAGCAAGCGCAATCCCGTGCCGAATCAACATGAGATAATCACACCGTTCTGCTTCGTCCATGACATGCGTTGTCACGAGCATCGACTTACCGGTATCCTTGAGCTTATTTAGTTCGGTCCAAATTTGTTGCCGTAATTCTGGATCAATCCCAACGGTCGGTTCATCTAAAATCAATAATTGGGGATCCTGAATCAGGGCAATTGCCAACGACAAGCGCCGTTTCATCCCACCCGAATAGCCACTGACCCGCTTGTCTAATTGGGACGTTAAATCAACTAATCCGGCTGCATAATCAATCATTTGTGCTAACTTTATTTTTGGAACGCTCATCAATTGCCCAAACAAGGTCAGGTTTTCACGGGCCGTTAGTGTCTCATACAAAGCGTCACTTTGGGCCATATACCCTACTTGTGCCATTACCGCCCTATTGGGCATCACCGTATCCATGACTTTAACAGTGCCACTATCCACAGCTTCCATCCCTAAAATACTCTTGATCAAGGTGGTCTTCCCAGCTCCTGATGGCCCAATCAAGCCATAAATCATTCCAGCCGGCAGTGTCAAATCAATCTGATTGAGCACTTGCTGATGACCAAAGTGCTTGCTGACCTGCTTGGCGATGACATAATCCGTTGCCATTTTAATAACCCTCTTTCT
>NZ_JBMNVY010000085.1:0-1360 GCF_049745435.1 Lactiplantibacillus sp. YT640 | reverse complement strand
CAAAAAGTTTTCTTCTTCGCAAAACAAGGGGAAAACTATATCCCGCTCAGGTTCAAGCGCTCTGAACAGCAAAGGTCGAGACCAACGCACTAAACTGGTTTGACCTTGAGGGTTAAGAGCACGTGATTGCGTGCAGATAGGTTAGACTAGGGTGTTATTAATATACTAGCCGTCACGTAGACCACAAGACGTTAAGAACTAACTACTAACGACAGACACACTATAAATATTATATAGTCTCGGCCAAGGCGGTTTCTAAGCCGAGAAATTTCGGACAATTATAAATAGAACGTCATTATCACAAATTAACTTACATACGTAGAATAATACAATTTCACAAAGTATCGTTATCGCATGATATTGGTAAATATATAGCCTTATATCGTTGACATAACAACGTTTTTAACACTTCACAAACTTTAGCTTTTATTAATGGCGATTATGTTAACTTGATTAAATTGAGTGGTTGCGTATATTTCTGACCATGCTATACTATGCTTGTACTGCATGACATGGCATTACACACTACTTTCAGTAACTTAACTGCACAATAAAAAGGCCCACCCTTAATTGGATAGACCTTTTTAGTATTGCAACAAATTTTTACCATGTTATACTATGCTTGTGTTCAGGCATGAGACACTTCTTTCATTTTGAACTGGGTGTAATTGATCTGAGTTGACGCAGATTAATTCTCTCTAAAAGTATAGTAAAAAGGCCTGTTCTTAACTGGATAGACCTTTTTATTATGTCAATTTTAATGCTATTATAATAATGTGTGTTATCTATATTACTTGGGGGAGCGGCTATCTGTTTAGGTAGTCGCTTTTTTATATTGCAATTTAATGAGAATGATCTAAAATGAAGTTGTCCTACTTAGTTTAGGACTCATGGTATTCCGTTTCGAAGTGACAACTTCTTAGTTAGCACTTACCCGGGTGTTCACTTTTTTAGTATTGCACCAAGCTTGCATAGTGCTATAATCATGCTTGTGTCTCCGACATGACACAAACACCTACTTCATAATAGTGTGACGATTCTAGCAAAATCATAAAGGCCCGTCATTAATTTGATAGGCCTTTTTGTGTGCTAACAAGCAACCTAAGCAACTTTATACGCTAAAAGGTGTAAAAACTAGTTAAAAGCTGTCAATTCCTTATGCTCCCACGTTTTGCTCGTCCGTTACCATTGACAGCAAACAGTTAGTTTTTTTGAATCTTAACAAGAATCTAACTGCTATATTCGTTTTTAAAGGCCTTATTTCTCGTTTCTAGAGATTTTGAGACTGTTTATATATATTTATACCAAAGCAAAAATAAAAAGCCCTCAGCAGGCTTTTAGAGGGCTAAATAACGAAGCC
>NZ_JBMNVY010000084.1:0-1365 GCF_049745435.1 Lactiplantibacillus sp. YT640 | reverse complement strand
CGGTCAAGCTGGCACAGCTTGGACTGGGTTCGGGGCGTCAGCGCCCGAGGGCTTAGAAACTGGTCGATTTTGACCAGTTTCTTCTTATCTTGATACTATTAGAAACAACGTCATTTTAAAAAATCGGGATAAACCCTTGACACAACTGGGCTTAGGCGTATTATGAGTTTATAAAATGAATATAAAAAAACCCACGTGAGCTTCGAAAGTTTGGCGACCTCGAACACGTGAGTTAATCTTGTAAAATCGTATTTTTATTTACTAGACATAGTTTAAGGCTTGGGTAGTTGACCGTCAAGGCTTCTGGCTGATTTTAGTAAAGTAATACATGCAGATTAACTCTTCTCACGTGGCCAGATGAGAGGAGTTTTATTTTGACTGATAGAAAAGTTTTAGTTGATAAATCTCGGTCAGGGAAAGTTCGTCCGTGGCGAGAGCGTAAGTTAGAGAATTTGCAGTATGGTGACTATTTGCAAATATTGAATTATAAGAAAGCTCACCGGGTTAAAGAATGTGGGGAAGTTTTGCGCTTTGTGGAAGATGAACAAGGTCATAAGAAATTAGCGCAGACTTGGTTTTGTCATTCTCGTTTGTGTCCTTTGTGCAATTGGCGGCGGGCAATGAAGCAGTCTAATCAGTTAACGCAAATTTTGGCAGAAGCAGTTAAACAACGAAAAACAGGTCGGTTCTTATTTTTAACGCTGACGGTTGAGAATACAACTGGTGAGCAACTAAAGAGTGAATTACGGCAAATGGGACGGGCAATTGCAAAAATTTTTCAATATAAAAAAGTGGCTAAAAATTTGCTGGGCTATGTGCGTTCAACTGAAGTGACCGTTAATCATGAAGTAGATCAGCCGATGTATCACCATCATATGCATGTCTTGCTTTTTATGAAATCAAGCTATTTTACGGGAACTGATAATTATATTTCACAGGCGGAATGGACTGGATATTGGCAACGAGCTATGAAATTAACTTATATGCCAGTTGTGAATGTTGAGGCAGTTAAACCGAATGTGAATCGCCATAAAAATTCTTTATTGGCCAGTGCTCAAGAAACGGCTAAATATCAGGTAAAGTCTAAAGATATTTTGACGCATAATCCAGAACAAGACTTACAGGTAATTGACGATCTGGAACAAGCTTTGGCTGGTTCCCGCCAAATTAGTTATGGTGGGTTACTGAAAGAAATTCGCAAACAGTTGCAATTGGAAGACGTTGAAAATGGTGATTTGATTAATACGGATAGTGATGATCAAAAGGTTGATCAAGTGGTGCGTGAGATTATTGCTAAATGGGATTATCAGCGTAAGAATTATTTTGTTTAATGATTTATCGTCTATATTATAAGTGAGGGGGGAA
>NZ_JBMNVY010000083.1:0-1423 GCF_049745435.1 Lactiplantibacillus sp. YT640 | reverse complement strand
GCCTCCTAGAACGGCTAAAAGCCGTTCTACGTCGATTTACCGTTGACGGACAGTAAATTATACGGGTAACAGCTAAAATGGCTTAGAGGGCAAATTAGAGGCATTTAAAAGCAATCTTCAAAGCCGATAAAGTCTGAAGGAGTTGACGACTGGACTTTATCGGCTTTGAAGATTCTAACTGACGCAAGTCAGTTTTGTTTGAGCAAAGCGAAATCTGATACAGGCTTAAGTGTTTTAGCACAACTCCAATTTATTTGGAGTGTAAGTGCGCCTTTGACATTTTCTTTGGATTTTTTCATTGCCATTTTTAAAGCAATGCGCACTTACACACAACAACTAAAGTTGGTTGTATTATTGTGCTAAAGACTTGTATCAGAAGTCGGCTAGCCGACAACAAAAAAGGTGCTCAAATCGAGCACCTACTTTCCATTCGCTAATTAATCTTGTATCTCGCCAGTCTCTTTGTTTATATCGCCTCTGCCATACTTGCGTTCCTGATAAACAGCATCGAAATACAGCCTTATCAGTCCAGTATGAGCACGTAAAACCGAATTAACGACTTTAATACCGGGCATGCCATATTCTGAACCATGAGCTTTTAAAAAGCGTCTCAGTTCACGCATATTCGCCAAATTATGGTCATCAATCAAATCGCAAACATCATTCAGCATGTCGTCTTTATCTTCAACATCAAGCGTAATATAGCGATCAATGTCAAAATTGTTCAGTAAAACAATGTCATGCTTGCTGTACTTGTGCTTATTTTTAGCAATAGCGTCTTTAGATTCATGTGTCAGATACAAATACATATTTTCCATGCTCTGGACAACAATTTGTACTTTAGCAACACTCTTATCGCCTAAAGCACGCTTGATTTTCAAGCGAACGCTTTCTGCTGTGACAGGATTTTTAGAGATATAAATAACGTGATAATGGGCTTTTTTATACTTTTGCCCCTCAACACTGCTCAAATCTTTATCATGAAGCGGGCTAATTGCAATTGGAACGCCTAAAGTTTCAAGCTTTGTTTGCCAATCTTGTGGTATCGATTCTGGATAAAGTAAAAAAGTGAAGTATCTCGCCTTTTCTTTTGCCATTTGTTATAATCGCCTTGACAGAACAAGCATTAGTGAGAACTCGTATTTCTTGAAGGGAATGAGTTCTCACTTATTTTTTTGCTCTGATTCCTTTCTTGAATATTCTTCTAAAGCTAAAACAAATATTGCAGACTTCGAAAAGCCTTTTTCTTTAGCAAATTTTTCAACTAATTCATACTGTTTATCCGTCAACCCAATCGAAACTCTTTTTTTATTTTCAGCCATAATATTCTCCTCTCAAATATTGTAAACAAATTTTACTTTTATTCGCTTTTTTTGTCAAGATATTTTACATCCACACGTTTTTTTGCCAATTTTGTTGGCGA
>NZ_JBMNVY010000082.1:0-1618 GCF_049745435.1 Lactiplantibacillus sp. YT640 | reverse complement strand
CGCCATTTCAATACCAAGTTTGTTTTTTATTGCTTTTAAAAACCTTTTAGGGAGACGAATGTTATGAAAAAACTTTCACTTATGGAAGGTAGATTGTAAAATTAATCCCAACGCTGTTCGGGAAAAATATCAGCTTCCTTTAAAATGGTGTTTACCACAAGCCCATTTTTTAGGAGCTGATTTTTTGTCTAGTATAACCTATTCTAAACGAAGTAAAATCGAAAC
Organism: Lactiplantibacillus sp. YT640; assembly: GCF_049745435.1. Taxonomy (NCBI): domain Bacteria; kingdom Bacillati; phylum Bacillota; class Bacilli; order Lactobacillales; family Lactobacillaceae; genus Lactiplantibacillus; species Lactiplantibacillus sp. YT640. The sequence goes on along the minus strand of NZ_JBMNVY010000082.1, from coordinate 1,393 downwards.
CTGTTGTAAACTAGGACTGGCTATTGTTCAAATGGATGAGTGATTAAAACGATTCTGGTTAAAAGTTGGAAAAAACTCAAATTTAGGTGACAAACAAAAAATACTAAGCTTAGTATTTTTTGTTTGGTTTTGTTGTCTCGATAAATTTGGTAAGCAAGTCTTGCGACTGCTAGACCAAACCAGCACCAAGCTAACATGGCTGAAAACTTTTCCTAGTATGGGTGCAGTATATTGCATATGCACCACCACCTTTCAAGCAAAAACAGCCACTACCCTTAAAACTCTCCACGATAGAATTATATTATATGTTGAGAGACGTATTCTAAGCCCTCGTTGACTTGCTTTAGTGCATCGTTCCACTATAATATACTATACATAGCCTTTTACTATGATTATTTAGTTAGATGTAGGCTTATAATTGTTGAGTATAGGAGTGCAATGTTAATGGAGACTATATCAAGCATTGCTAAACGATTAAATGTTACAAATGGTCGTATTTATCAGATAATCAAAGAAATACCGGCTGATAAGCAGCCTAAGAAAGATGCTAAGGGTAAGTATAATTTCACTAAAGAGTCTGTAGAGGCTATAGAAAGCTATTATAATAGTTCAAGTAGTCCCAAGACCGACAATGAAAGTGATCTAGTGAAGCAATTACGTGCAGACTTAGAAGACGCTAAAGCAGAGATTAAGGCTAAAAATAATCAGATAGACAAGTTTCAGCAATTACTGGATCAACAGCAACAACTGAATTTAGCAACTAACCGTCAAAATGAGAAATTGTTAGATGGTAATGCTGATAACACCCCACAAAAGGGTAGTGAGAGCCCAAATAAGGACGATACAGATGGTTTAGAACCGAATGAGGATAATCATAAGGTGGAAGACAATAAAACGCCTAAAAAGGGTTTCTTTGACTGGTTAAAACGAGGCTAATATAAAATACCCCTCGACTATTCAAGTAGTCGGGGGGTATAATTATGTTTGTAAGTAAATTAAATAGACAAAAAAATTCCCTCGGTGGGCACCGGGGGAACACACAACTCTTATCAAAGTTTATGTGTTCATTTTACCTACTATTGTAAGATTTTTCAAGTAGGTAGAGTTGAATTTTTCTGGAACACGGGGGAGCCAAGCCCCGTTACTAGAGTGGCAACATTCTAGCCAAGCCAACTAATCTTACCTTTCGAGGACTGACAGCCGGTTAGCGGAGCTAATGAAACAAGTCGACAGGTCAAGTGAGAGCCGCCGCTATAAACTCCCACTAGGAATTAATCTATACTTGTATTTAGGTTAGTTCCGAACGGCGGCCCCACGCACGGGGCGGGCGGTAAAGCAGTACGAAAGTACAGGGCTATTACGCAAGGCCAGTGATCCAAACAACTAAAAATAA
>NZ_JBMNVY010000081.1:0-1622 GCF_049745435.1 Lactiplantibacillus sp. YT640 | reverse complement strand
TGTGTAGGTTTCCGTAATATTCCTTAGAAAGGAGGTGATCCAGCCGCAGGTTCTCCTACGGCTACCTTGTTACGACTTCACCCTAATCATCTGTCCCACCTTAGGCGGCTGGTTCCTAAAAGGTTACCCCACCGACTTTGGGTGTTACAAACTCTCATGGTGTGACGGGCGGTGTGTACAAGGCCCGGGAACGTATTCACCGCGGCATGCTGATCCGCGATTACTAGCGATTCCGACTTCATGTAGGCGAGTTGCAGCCTACAATCCGAACTGAGAATGGCTTTAAGAGATTAGCTTACTCTCGCGAGTTCGCAACTCGTTGTACCATCCATTGTAGCACGTGTGTAGCCCAGGTCATAAGGGGCATGATGATTTGACGTCATCCCCACCTTCCTCCGGTTTGTCACCGGCAGTCTCACCAGAGTGCCCAACTTAATGCTGGCAACTGATAATAAGGGTTGCGCTCGTTGCGGGACTTAACCCAACATCTCACGACACGAGCTGACGACAACCATGCACCACCTGTATCCATGTCCCCGAAGGGAACGTCTAATCTCTTAGATTTGCATAGTATGTCAAGACCTGGTAAGGTTCTTCGCGTAGCTTCGAATTAAACCACATGCTCCACCGCTTGTGCGGGCCCCCGTCAATTCCTTTGAGTTTCAGCCTTGCGGCCGTACTCCCCAGGCGGAATGCTTAATGCGTTAGCTGCAGCACTGAAGGGCGGAAACCCTCCAACACTTAGCATTCATCGTTTACGGTATGGACTACCAGGGTATCTAATCCTGTTTGCTACCCATACTTTCGAGCCTCAGCGTCAGTTACAGACCAGACAGCCGCCTTCGCCACTGGTGTTCTTCCATATATCTACGCATTTCACCGCTACACATGGAGTTCCACTGTCCTCTTCTGCACTCAAGTTTCCCAGTTTCCGATGCACTTCTTCGGTTGAGCCGAAGGCTTTCACATCAGACTTAAAAAACCGCCTGCGCTCGCTTTACGCCCAATAAATCCGGACAACGCTTGCCACCTACGTATTACCGCGGCTGCTGGCACGTAGTTAGCCGTGGCTTTCTGGTTAAATACCGTCAATACCTGAACAGTTACTCTCAGATATGTTCTTCTTTAACAACAGAGTTTTACGAGCCGAAACCCTTCTTCACTCACGCGGCGTTGCTCCATCAGACTTTCGTCCATTGTGGAAGATTCCCTACTGCTGCCTCCCGTAGGAGTTTGGGCCGTGTCTCAGTCCCAATGTGGCCGATTACCCTCTCAGGTCGGCTACGTATCATTGCCATGGTGAGCCGTTACCTCACCATCTAGCTAATACGCCGCGGGACCATCCAAAAGTGATAGCCGAAGCCATCTTTCAAACTCGGACCATGCGGTCCAAGTTGTTATGCGGTATTAGCATCTGTTTCCAGGTGTTATCCCCCGCTTCTGGGCAGGTTTCCCACGTGTTACTCACCAGTTCGCCACTCACTCAAATGTAAATCATGATGCAAGCACCAATCAATACCAGAGTTCGTTCGACTTGCATGTATTAGGCACGCCGCCAGCGTTCGTCCTGAGCCAGGATCAAACTCTCAAATTAATGATGAGTTCTAAAAAGCTCATTTAAT
>NZ_JBMNVY010000080.1:0-1703 GCF_049745435.1 Lactiplantibacillus sp. YT640 | reverse complement strand
GGATATACTCCTCTTTGGGTAGACAAGCAAATAATCAAAGCTTGCCTACCTAAGGAGGAGTTTTTCTATGGGCAGAAAAGGTTCTCGCTATACGATTAAAGAGAAGTTGTTTTACATTGGTCTGGTTACTCAGGGAATGGCTCCTAATGCCGTTCAAAGAAAATATGGAGTTGAACATAGTCAAGTAAGCCGATGGGTAAAGCGTTATGGATTACAGGGGATCGATGGCCTGCGGCATCGACTCATGGGAAAGTATCCAAGTGAATTGAAATTAAAAATAGTTCTGGAGTACCTAGAAGGACACAGTTCTTATCCTCGATTATGCGATAAATATAATATTCCTAACGTTAGTACTATCTATCAATGGGTTCATCAGTATACTAGTGGTAAACAACTCACCACTAGGAGTGTGAAACAAGTGAAAGATGGTCGGAAAACAACCCAGCTGGAACGTGTAGAAATTGTTCAATGGATTATAGCAAACGATATGGATTACTCACGCGCCATGAATAAGTACAACGTGTCATATGGTCAGGTTTACTCGTGGACTCGGAAGTTTAAACAAGGTGGACCAGAAGCCCTTGTCGATCGTCGTGGTAAGGGAAAGACTGTGCATGACCAGCTTACAGATAACGAGAAGCGTGACCTGGAGGTCAAGCGTCTAAAGGCCCGAATTGAACATTTATCGACAGAGAATGCAGTTCTAAAAAAACTCCAAGAATTGGAAAGGTTGGATGCCACTCATCACACATCTACGAAACAATCCAAACTTTAGCAACTACGGTGAACCCTGATACAAACCAAGTTTATGGGATTAGTTTTATGTGTCGTTTTATGAAAGTCTCACGTGCTGCATATTACAAATGGATACACCGAACCCCAAGCAAACGTGCTCTGGAAGATAAAGAGATATTAAAGTACGTCAAAATTATTGAAGAGGAGAACGAATATACCCTTGGAGTACGAAGATTAATGATGAATCTTCATTGCGATACAACATATCGAACTAGTGCTGGAAAAATGCGCCGGATCATGCGTGAAAATGGTATCGTGGCTTCAATTCGCGTGGCACAGCATGATCGAAAAGCTCAACGGAAAGAGCACATCAGCAATAACCTCCTCCTTTCAGATGAAGGCCATAATTTTAAGCCAGACAAGCCAAATCAGGTCTGGGTAACTGATTGTACAGAGCTATGTTTTGGTTGGAAATTCAGTGAACGTTTGAGACTTAGTGCAATTAAAGACCTGAACGACCACAGTATCATTGCTTGGGACATTGAAGAAACTGAGACAGCCGATTTGGTGACTCGAACATTTGATAAGGCATTAGCAATAAGCAATGGTGCAAAACCAACGGTTTTACACTCAGATCAGGGATCAAGCTATACATCTGGAGTATTTAACAAACATCTAGCTAGCAATGGGGTTAAGCATAGTATGTCGCGTCCAGGAACCCCTGGAGATAACAGTCCTATGGAAAGCTTCTGGAGTCATATGAAGACCGAGTTCTTTAATTTTCACCATGCATTAAATCGAGAAGAAATGGTTCAACTTATCGAAAAATGTATTAACTGGTATAACTACAAGCGTCGCCAAGAAACACTAAATGGCATGACCCCGAAAGAATTTCGGAATCATGCCATTCTAAAAACTGCATAGCTATTTTAATTATTTGAACTGTCTACTTGACTCGGAGCAGTCCC
>NZ_JBMNVY010000079.1:0-1850 GCF_049745435.1 Lactiplantibacillus sp. YT640 | reverse complement strand
TTTTTTTGAGAAAGCTGGAGCACTTCATAATAAAATTGGAGAATATGCCGGTAAAGATTCTATTCCTGATTTGAATAGTGATTTACTAGCTTTGAGAAATTTTGTTGAAGGAACTCTTGCAATTCCAAATAGTATTCTTGAAATAGTGGATAAAATCGTGCAATCGTTGTTCGCTTACTATGAATTGATAGCTACTCGAGGATCTGGTAATAATCTTAGAAATATGAGTGCTGATCAAAGCGATGATTATATTAGAGAATTTGAGAAAAGAAAAACTGAACCTGTAGAAATTCAAAGAAAACTTTTACATGTTTTGAGAAATTTTATTTTTGATGAACATTGTTAAGGTATTATTTTTTTGCCAGCGGCAAAACCGGCCTCGCAGAGCCCAAACTTTACAAGGTAAAGTATAATGGGCTATACCTTGCATGGAGGTTTTCCGAATTCTATGCTATGCTCTAACCAAATTTAGCTGTTTGGAATGGAGTGGTGAAATGAGTTATTTAGTGGCTAATATGCAGAAATTAAAAGCTGATAATTTAGTTGGCTTGGGTAATCATGATCAACGCCGAACGCGACATCACAAAAATACTGATATTGACGTTGACCGTTCTGACTTAAATTATGATTTAGTTGCTGGTCGGACTAACCATTTCAAAACGGATATTGAGGCTTATATTAACGAGCATAAAACCAGTCAGAGAGCGGTCAGAAAAGATGCCGTTTTAGTCAATGAATGGATTATTTCGAGTGATAGCAATTTCTTTGCCGATTTGACGGCGGCTGATACCCGCAAATATTTTGAAACGGCGAGGAATTATTTTGCTGAAAAATTTGGTGAAGAAAATATTCGTTATGCAATTGTTCATCTTGATGAGAGTACGCCACATATGCATATGGGGATTGTCCCTTTTGATGATGAACATAAATTATCTGCTAAACGAGTATTTAATCGCACGGCTTTGCGAGATGTTCAAGATCAATTACCAGCTTATTTGCAACAGCATGGTTTTAATATTCAACGTGGGGTTCAAGAATCGGAACGAAAAAGTTTAACGGTTCCAGAATATAAAGCTATGCGTGAAGATTTGAAAAAGGCGACGCTTAAAAAACGAGAAATACAAGCTGAACTTGAAGATGCCAGAAGACGCCTTGCTGAACTTGAAGATGCCAGAAGACGCCTTGCTGAACTTAAACCTCGTGATCAGCAGGAAATTGAGAGCAAACCTACTTTTTTAAGCAAGGATAAAGTGGTTGTTAGAAAAAGTGATCTTCATGACTTAGAATCTCGAGCAGCTGTCAGTGATATTTATAATCAACAACAGAACCGTTTAAAACTTGATAATCAAAGCCTGAATTATCAACTGCTTGAAGTTAAAGACAATAATTATGAGTTAAGCAAGAAAAATGAGAAGCTCCAAAAATTAGTGGATGCGTTACAAGGAATTGTTCGGAGCGTTGACCGGTTCTTACAGCGCAAATTAGGTGTTGGCTTACCAAATGAGTGGCTAGAGCGAGCTGGATTAAAAGAACCGTCTAAAAAAGCCCCTCAGAGGCCACAAGAGCGTTCAGAGGGACAACATGATGAATTAGATGGTCCAAGCCTTTGAATTTGGTCTATGGCTTTAATTTAACCGCTGATGAGTATTGGAGCTGTTTAATGGCCGTCAGTCAACGGTAAATCGAATTAAAGGGACTTACTGCTTTAGCAGTTAGTCCCTTTTTGAGGCTTTAAGGAGTTGATTGACTAACCAAACCCAGACACTGAATTGGCTGAAAGCCAAAGTTTCCTAAACTTTGCTTTCCTGCCTCACGGCGAGTGCGGGGTGAGTTTGAGCGGGAGCTCCCGC
>NZ_JBMNVY010000008.1:0-121006 GCF_049745435.1 Lactiplantibacillus sp. YT640 | reverse complement strand
GAACCTTTTCTGCCCATAGAAAAACTCCTCCTTAGGTAGGCAAGCTTTGATTATTTGCTTGTCTACCCAAAGAGGAGTATATCCCGCATTAGTCGTAGCGGTGTTTTTGGTTTTATTAAGCTTCATAATCCGTCAAATCAGCCAAGAAGCGTTGAATCACCGCAAGTTCTGCTGGTGAGTAGTGTTCATGGAGGAGCGTGATTGCTTGATGATTGCGGGTTGCATGCATCTTATCATGATAGCGGGCCAGCTTACGACCACTCGGCGTTAAGCGGTAGAAGATCTTTTTGTGATCATCGGGTTGCTGGAATGAGCCAATTAAGCCCTGCGTTACGAGTCGTTTGGCTGCCCGGGTCACACCACCTCGAGTGACGCCGAGGTTAGTGGCTAAGTCGATGCCCGTTTGTGGACCGGCCTCTAGTTCAGATAATAAATGTAGGCCAACGATGGAAATATCCGGCAACAGGCAGCGTAGATTGGCTTCTGTGATATGCTGCTTTAACCATTTCTGTTCACCAGTAGTGGAAGCACGCTTGGTTCGAATCGTTTTGAGCTGCGTTAGAATTGTCTGTTCCGTGGATATTGACATCGATTGATCCCCCTTAGATAGTTGTGCGTCACGGCGACTGGTTCTCGTGGTGGTTAGCGCGCAATTATCAATTAATCATTAGCTTTTATTACTATTATTATACCGGTTTTAAAATTCACCGGCGAGTTTTTCTGCTGCTACCTGTGCGGCAGTGATGGCCTGTTCTCGCTGTTCTGGAAATTGGTCCAATCCTTCAATGAAGATGGTTCGGTAATCCTGAATCCCATACAGTTGCATCATGCCACGGAGGTAGGGGTCGCCTGCTTCAACCTGGTTGTGCTGATCAGGTTGGTGATAGTAGCCACCCGCAGCCTGAATGTGTAAGACGTGTTTGTCGGGTAATAAGCCGACCGGGCCGTTGACCGTGTACTTAAAAGTTTTACGGGCGACTGCGGTTAAGTCTAAGTATTGTTTGAGTTCGGCTGGAAGAAAGTGATTGTACATTGGATTAACGAAGACGATCTTGTCGGCTGCTAGAAATTCAGCTAGCCAGGCGGCGTGACGGCTAAGTAGTTCAGCTTCCACTGACGTTAGTTCTTCACCGTATTTTTGTTTACGCCAAGCTTCGAAGGTTGTGTCGTTCAAAGCGGGAACGCCGTCCTGATAAAGATCGCGTGTCGTAATCTCATCGTTCGGATGGGTTTGCTGATACGCAGTTTTAAAACTCGCTGCAACGGTCAGTGAGGCACTGGGGACGGTCGTGTGTGGATGAGCATTAATCATTAATAATTTTGTCATTTTAAACAGCCCCTTAATTTTGTTGACAAGCAACATTTTATCTTGAATATTGTTGCTTGTCAACAAATAAGATAAAAAATTCCCCACACATTAGAAAATGCGTGGGGAATTTAAAGGATGCACGATTAATTTTGATTAACCAATGCTACTAGCACTAGGTTGGAGCGACTTTACGGGTAAATACGGTGCAACATACGTGGAAACGGAATGGTTTCGCGAACGTGATCTTGCAAAGTGATCCAAGCCAGAAAACGTTCCAGACCCATACCGAAACCGGAGTGCGGCACCGAACCATATTTGCGTAAATCGAGATACCACTCGTAATCCTGCAAGTCTTGACCGCTGGCTAGTAACCGTTCCTTCAAGTAGTCATAATCTGTTGAGCGTTCGGAACCGCCGATGATTTCGCCGTAACCTTCAGGTGCTAACAGGTCAGCTGCAATGACGACATCATCGCGCGTCGGGTGTGCCTGCATGTAAAAGGCCTTGATTGCTTTGGGATAGTTTAAGACAAAGACTGGTTGGTCAAAGTGTTCTGCCAAAAATGTCTCTTCCGGTGAGCCAAAGTCGACACCCCAGTCGACGTCAAAGCCGTTCGCTTGGAGTAGTGTAATAGCATCGTCGTACGAAACTCGCGGAAATGGGAGCTTGGTGTACTTTTGCAACGTCGCAACATCGCGGTCCAAAACGGCCAGTTCGTGGGGGCAATGGTCAATCACGGCTTGAACGAGGTAGGCCACCAATTGTTCTTGGACTTCCAGACTTTCATCTTGATGCATCCAGGCCATTTCAGGTTCAAGTTGCCAGAATTCTGTTAAGTGGCGACGAGTCTTGGATTTTTCGGCCCGAAAAGTTGGTCCAAACGTGAAGATTTTGCCGAACGCCATTGCGCCAGCTTCACCGTATAACTGGCCGGATTGTGATAAATAGGCGTCCTGACCAAAGTAATCAGTTTTGAATAATTCAGTCGTCCCTTCAGGAGCGGAACCGGTCAAAATCGGCGCGTCAATCTTAATAAAACCGCGGTCATTGAAGAACTCATAAACGGCTCGAATGACCTCGTTGCGAATCCGCATAATTGCGTTGGGACGCGATGACCGTAGCCAAAGATGGCGATGATCCAACAGGAAATCAATACCATGGTCCTTGGGCGTGATCGGGTAGTCGTGACTAGTCCCAACCACTTCAAATTGTGAGATGGCAAGCTCGTAGCCAAAGGGGGAACGGGTATCTGCATGAATCGTGCCGGTGACCCAGAGGCTAGTTTCTTGCGCGAGGTCGGTCAGTTGTGCAAAAGCCGTTTCACCGAGCTCGTTTTTGAGAGCTACCCCTTGAAAAGTTGCAGTGCCATCGCGTAATTGAAGAAAGGCAATTTTGCCGCTAGAACGCTTATTACTGAGCCACACCCCAATTTTAACTTGTTCATTGACATGGTCAGCGGCGTTGATAATACTAATGGTTTCCATGATATTGATCACTCCTTCTTGTTGGATTTTAAATCAGATTAAAGTAAATGAATGTTATGTTCGGCACATTGGTCGATCATGGCTTGTGGCCACAAGGCAGCTTGTACTTCACCGACATGGGCTTTGCCAAGTAATAACATGCAGAGCCGTGATTGACCAATCCCGCCACCGATCGTGTAAGGGACGTCCGCGTTCAAGATCATTTGGTGGTATGGCAAGCTAAGCCGGTCTTCGGCGTCCACGTCTTTAAGTTGTTTCTTCATTGATTCAGCATCGACCCGGATTCCCATACTTGAGATTTCGATAGCTTGGTCTAATGGTTCATACCAGAAGAGGATATCGCCGTTCAATTTCCAGTCATCATAGTCGGGGGCGCGGCCATCATGACGTTCGCCGGAATCAAGCTTCCAGCCAATTTGCATTAAGAAGACACAGCCGAGTTTCTTGCAAATGGCGTTTTCGCGTTCGCGCGGCGTCATGTCAGGGTACATGTCTTCGAGCTCTTGTGTGGTTAAGAAGTGAATTTCGTCTGGTAAGTGGTGAACGGCTTGTGGGAACTTGTACCAAACTTCGTGTTCCATGTGCTTGATCACTTTAAAGATTTGACGTACCGTGGCTTTCAAAGTTTCAACGGTTCGTTCTTCCTTACTGATCACTTTTTCCCAATCCCATTGATCAACGTAGGCGGAGTGGTAATTGTCCAAATCTTCATCCTTACGAATAGCGTTCATGTTCGTGTAGAGACCTTCATGCATATCAAAACCGTAGCGCTTTAAAGCGACCCGTTTCCACTTAGCAAGTGAGTGAACGATTTCGATTTGTTCATCACCCATGTCTTGCATAGTGAAGGAGACAGGTTTTTCGACACCGTTTAAGTTATCGTTCAGACCAGTTTTCTTTTCAACGAACATCGGTGCTGAAAGCCGAGATAAGTTTAGTTGCTTCCCAAATTCATCTTGGAACGTTTCACGAATGTAACGAATGGCCTGTTGGGTTTCTTTAACGGATAATTTAGGATCGTAATCCTTTGGAATAATTAAATGCATATGCGTGGTCTCCTTTAAAATAAGTTCAGATTTTAGTTACAGGATAAAAGAAAAGAGCCTTCCATCCCTTGAATTATCAAGGGACGAAAGACTCTTTCGCGGTACCACCCAAGTTGTTTACCTTACAGTAAACCAGCTTTAAAATAGTGTACAAACATACACCACCGATGGTAACGTACCGGTTAACGGCTAATCCTACTTTAACGAGGTTATTTCAGTTAGCAACTAAGAAAGTGTTTTTCGGATTAGTCAAGTTCTGGTCGGGTTTCCACTCACTCCCGATTCACTGGCAGGTTGACTAATCGTACTCCTCTTTCCTCCGTTTTTTATCTTGTGACATTTATATTAGCACGATTCTGGTATTTGTAAACCACTAAATTAAAAATAAATTAGTTTAGTCTCATGAATTCACCATAAAAATCTTAGCTAAAACCGCAAGCTACCGGGCTTAATTAATCGTTCAAATTATAACGTAATTTCATTTTTTCAGAACCGGCAATGACCATATCGCCGAGTAATTTAGTTTGTAACTTCATCGCGGTATCGGCCAATTGTTGGTTAGCCGTTTCAAGATAGGCCGTGACGTCTTGGTGGTTAGCCAAGTCAGCGTCGGTATCATTCTCGATTTTACGGTAAGCACTCATGGCTTCGAGTTCGTAACTATTCCGCATATCCACGTAAAAGTCGTAGTCGGTGTCACCCAAAAGGGCGGTTGTACAGCTTAACCAGTACATGTGGTTGAGATTAAAGGTGCCGTCCGCATCTTTGTAGCTAGCTGGCGTGTCATTGACATTTGCATAGAATGGTACGACCGTGTTGAAGGTATTGGCACCAAAGGCTAACCAGTGAATACCGGCAACAGCAGCGGGGACGTTGTTGCGAATCTGTAAGATGTGCACATCGTGGTTACGGTTGATCCCGATTGGCCGGAAAAGGGTTTTGTCAGCTTCAGAGCCACTCCCGTAAACATCGTATTTCGTGTTTTCAAAGTGAGAACTCAAAACAAACTTGACGTCTTCGATAGAAATCTTACGGTTAGCATGGCAGATGAATGGTAAGTCTTGTTCCATTGGATCTTGCACAACGTCCGGCGTGAAGTATTTCTGACCGAACCAAGCCCGGGGGTTGTTGTAAACCGTATCTTTGATTGAAGCACTCCCAAAGATGTGCCGCAAGTTGACACGGTCAAAGTCAGGATTCAAGTGGTAATCTTCAATTAATTGTTCAAGGTCAGCTGAAGCTAAGGTATCATCAGCGTTAAAATCGAAATCGTCAATATTCATGCGGTTCGGAGCAACCACGTAAGCATCGTCAGGAATACGTTTAGCAGCCCAGTGGTGACCACCAATGGTTTCTAACCACCAGATTTCGTCTTGATCAGAAAAAGCGATACCGTTTGGTTCGTAAGTCCCGTATTGTTCAAGCAGGGCACCTAGACGAGTAACGCCTTCCTTGGCGCTGTGAATGTATGGTAATACTAGGGTGCAAAGGTCTTCTTCACCAATTCCGCCGGCAACGAAGGGATCGATTCCCAAGATACGCGAGTTCGTGGTGATGGTTTCGGTTGCGGACATGGCGATGTTCTCACTGTTGATCCCTGCTGCTGGCCAGGTCCCATTGGTCAAGATTGAGTTGGGAATTGAAGTATACCGTAAGGGATTGTCAGGTAAGTCGACTTCGACCTTACTAATGACGGACTGATAGTGCCGGGGTTGATCTGCGGGATTGACCACAACTAATCGTTCGGGGTCTAGGGCTTCGTGACCATCATCGTTTCGTGAAATAATGGTCGAGCCATCGATTGAGGCTTTTTTACCGACGAGAATCGTGGTACATGAACCTTTAATACGTTTTTCCATGATATTAAAACACTCCTTTTAAGCTATTAATATCATTATACGCTTTCTGAGCGGGTCGGGATAGAACGGGCTTTTTTGAGAATATAATTAATCCCGCTAATACTAAAACCGGTGACCGCCGCAATTTCACGGTAAGTCTTGCCACGTGCCCGTAACTGGTGAACTTGCGCGTGGCTGGCATGTTGTGGTGTGGGGCTAGGCGTCTGGATTGACGGAACCACCGCTGGCACCGTAGCTGGTAGTGCGATCGGTGCAGGCGGTGTAGTGATTACCGGCGTTTGGTGAGTTAGTTCAGCAAGCTTAACCATGACTAATTCAGTTGTCTGAACATCCCAAATGGCGTTATGCTGGTGTGGATTGCTGATATTAAAAAGTGCGGCTAAGCCATTTAATGGCAGATCATGGCTACCGACCTTATGGTTGCCACGATTGATCAAGGTATTCGTATAGGCTTGGGCATCAAAAATCGTGACCGGGCGACTGACTAGCTGCTGTTCGGTGGGGGTCAATTGCTGATAATACTGAGTTAGTAATAATCGAATGTGTTTCATGTCCTGTGTCTGATCCCAAAAAACGAGGGGGAGTTGTGGCTGGATAACTTGCTGGATGAATGCTTTTAGAATCGTCAAGGGGTCGCCTTGCGCCTCGTAAGCGACGGTCGTTAAGCCAGTTGCTGATAAACCGGCCAACTTTTTGTCAGGTAAAAAGTTAGGATCATCGAAGTAACGATTGAAAAAAGGCGCTGTCTGCGTATGATGGGAAAAACCGATGGCACTGAGCTGGAAGATACTAGCCCGTAATTCGGGTGATTCGATGACGTGCCAACTGACGGCTTTAGCGGAGCCATTACGACGAAAGCGAGTGCCGAACTCGCAGTCGATGATTACGTAAGCGGTCGGACATTCACTCAATTCCGTTGGTGAAGGTAGGATCGTGGGTTGGCTTAGTTCACCGGCCGGCTGCGCAGGGGGAAACTGGTATCCCAGCGTCGCCAGAAATTGAACGGTATCCTGCCCGAGCTGGTTATTGGTTACTTTAGCGACCTTCTTTTCAGTTAAGACAATTTCTTTACGCGCCACGAATAAAATATGATAGCGCTGCTGTTCATCACAGATAATTTCGGTCACGTTGCCGGCAAGGCTGTATTCTGAAGCGAGTGCTAATTGATGGTCCTTTTGAATACGGTAAACGGGATGGTTGACAAAGTATAGACAATTCAAGTTATTTGAGATCTTACGCTCAAGTAAGGTTAGGTTCGTTGGCATCATCGACAACAGCTCCTCTGATCTAAGTACTTATATTTTAGCGGCTTTGTACATTAGCTGGCTAGTGTTTGCACTGCAGATCGAACCATGAATTTGGTAATCACGAATTGGTGCCTGGTGTTATAGTGACCGTAGAGTGCTAGTTGTGCGTCAGGTTGGAGTTGGTAAAATAAAGTCAATGCATGCTTGACGATGATGCAGTTGATGGGCGTAGGCTCGGTCGCCTTTAATGGCGTGACTTGTAAGTACAACATAAAGGGGTCCAACTTTAATATCTTGCTTTTATTTAAATACTTAACGGTTAGATTTTCTGACTGCATGCTAATCACCTCAACACGAGTATACGAACATATGTTCTTAAATGCAAGCAAAATAACTGCGTTAACAAATTTATTTTAAGATGAGCGCTAGGTGCGCTGGACTGATTCGAAATAATTTATTAAAAATCGCAACGAATCAGGCAAGTCACGGGGAAAAAGCTACAAAAAATTGAGAACTCTTGGTATGATGAATAGTAGTGAATGAGAGGAGGCCGAGTCATGGATCGAGGACGACGCGCAACGCTGGAAGAACGAATTGCGATCGTAAAGTATACGCTGGACCATTGCAACGATTATCGAGAAGCCGCTAAGCATTTTAATGTTTCGTATCCACAAGTCTATACATGGGTACGAAAATATCGACAACACGGCATGGAAGGTTTGGTGGATCACCGTGGCCGACCCAAGCAAGGCTAAGTCAGCATTGTACATATAAACTGTGTGGGCGAGTGCCCTTTGATGGCCAATCTGACATGGTCGTTTAATCGATATCGGTCTCTTTAAAGTGTCCGTTCCTATAAAATCAATAGGGACGGGCACTTTTCGGTATTTTGATAGTTTTCGTGGCGCAAGTGCGACTTAACGTACCTAGTGATTACCGGGGCGCGTTCTTGTCATGGGCCGGTATTCTCGGTAGAATGAGAGTATTAATTCAAAGAGGGAGTTTACGTGTGATGATTGACTTAGCGGCGGCACAGCAAGTATTAAAGACCACGTTCGGATATGATGAATTCCGACCGGGGCAAAAAGCAGTGATTGAACAAGTGTTGGCCGGTGAAAACACCCTAGCGATTATGCCGACTGGGGGTGGTAAGTCATTATGTTACCAAATCCCAGCGTTACTTTTTCAGGGGCTGACCGTCGTTGTCTCACCATTAATTTCTTTAATGAAAGATCAGGTAGACGCGTTAAATGATAATGGCATCGCGGCGACTTTTATTAACAGTTCACTGGATTTCCAAGAGATTAACGAACGGCTTCAAGAACTACGGGCGGGGGATTATACCTTACTTTATGTGGCACCCGAGCGGTTAGATTCGGATTATTTTATTCAAGCGCTGGGCCGGTTGCCCATCCAACTGTTAGCAATTGATGAGGCCCACTGTATTTCACAGTGGGGGCACGATTTTCGTCCCAGTTATTTAGCGCTCAGCACGGCGATTGAACAATTGCCGACCCATCCGCAAGTTCTAGCTTTAACTGCGACGGCAACTGAGCAAGTTGCTGCGGATATTTGCGGCCGCTTAGCGATCGATCCACAACATGAAGTGAATACTGGTTTTGCCCGCGATAACTTGGATTTGACGGTGGTCAAGGACCAAGACACGGACCGTTACATTTTAGATTATTTGAAAGTTAATCATGGTGAAGCCGGGATTATTTACGCCAGCACCCGTAAAGAAGTGATGCGTCTGACGAGTTTGTTGCAAAAGCATGATATTAAGGCCACGCCGTACCACGCTGGGCTAGATGATGCGGTTCGGCGGCAAAACCAAGAGGATTTCTTGTACGACCGTGTTGACGTCATGGTGGCAACCAACGCGTTTGGAATGGGCATTGATAAGAGTAACGTGCGTTTTGTGATTCACGCGCAGGTCCCCGGAACTTTGGAAGCTTATTATCAGGAAGCCGGTCGGGCTGGCCGGGATGGGTTACCTAGTGAAGCGATTTTGATTTTTCGACCGGTTGATATTCAACTTCAGCACTTCTTTATTGATGAGTCGGAGATGGATACGGAGCACCGACACCTGGCGTATCAGAAGCTACAGGTGATGACACGGTATGCGAATACCCAGGGCTGTTTACAACAGTTTATCTTGAAATACTTTGGTGAAAAATCCGCGCCGTGTGGTCGGTGTAGTAATTGTACTGATCAGCGGGAATCACAGGATATCACCACGGCAGCTCAACAAGTCTTATCGTGCGTCGTTAGGCTTCATTCCCGGTTCGGTAAAGGGGTCGTGGCCCAGGTATTGACGGGCGCTAATAATCAACGGGTCCGCGAATCGAACCTCAATACGTTGTCGACGTACGGGTTGATGTCCGGGCAGCGACAGAAGAGTGTCGTGGAACTGATCGATTTTTTGACTGCGAGCGGTTATTTGCAGTCGGTGGGTGGTCAGTATCCAACGCTGACAGTCTCAGCGAGTGGAGTGGCCGTGCTTAAAGGAACGACCACGGTACACCGAAAGACGGCCCAAAAGGTGCAGCAGACGGTGCCAGAGAACAGTGCCCTCTTCGAACAGTTGCGGACACTTCGGCGCCAATTGGCGGAAGAACAGGGCGTACCACCATTTGTGATTTTTTCTGACCGGACGCTTCATTCGATGTGTGACCTGATGCCAGAAGACGACGCAGCTTTCTTAACGGTCAAAGGGGTCGGGGCCAGCAAACTTGAAAAGTATGGTGAAACCTTTATGGCGACGATTCGAGCGGCAGCTCATGCGGAATCAGCAACTAGCACCGATGAGGAAAACGATTAGATGGCTGATTGGTAAACTACGAGATGAAATGGAGTAACACGTATGGAATTTACTTGGCAACACCAGGGGCAACCAATGGCAATGAAACGATTCCTGACGACGCATGCCATCAGTATGCGAACAATCAAGGCAATCAAGCATGGCACCGGCGCGTTTCTTGTCAATAATCAAGTTCAAACGGGCGTTATTACCATTCATGATGGCGATATTGCGGGAATTCAACTACCAGACGAGGCACCGGATACAGCGGTAGCCGTCAGCGAACAACCAATTCAAATTGAGTATGAAGATGCTAATTGGCTCGTTCTTAATAAACCAGCCGGGTTAACCAGCGTGCCGGGGCCTAGTAATCGGACCGATACGTTGGTCAATCGAATCAAGGGTTATTTGATAGCCAGTCATGCCAGTAATCAACGACCGCACCTGATCACGCGGTTGGACCGGGATACGAGTGGCCTTGTGTTAGTTGCTAAACATCGGGTGGCGCAGGGGATGTTGACAGAGCCCCGAATTGCGGCGCAATTAGTGAAGACGTATCAAGCTTGGATTGAAGGGACCATTACGCCGGCTAGTGGCACAATTGATCGCCCGATTGGCCGGGTGGCTGACAGTCCTCGGCGAGTGGTCACCACGGCGGGCCAACGCGCCATTACGACGTATCAAGTGGAGGCGGACCAATTGCAGCATAACGTGAGTCGGTTACGGTTGGAACTTGTGACTGGACGGACGCATCAAATTCGGGTCCATCTAACGACGCTTGGGCACCCCTTATTAGGTGATGCGCTGTATGGCGGTAACTTGGCGTGGATTCAACGGCAAGCCTTACACGCCGCTAGTTTACAGTTCTTTGACCCCTTTTCGGAACAGACTTTACACTTTGAGGCGGCATTGCCAGCTGATCTGCAAGCCCTGAATCACGACTAAGTTCAGTTTAGGACCAGTGATAATCCGGATGAATGGTTAATAAAAATCGGCACTGCTAGAATGCGTTGAACATTCTGGCAGTGCCGATTTTTGGTTGGCAACCGTCTAAAATCAAGCTAACGTTTAGCGGGTAAGTTGCAGGCCTGCGTTATCCTGAAGGTTGCGGTGACTATTGAATGAGGCGCTAGTGCTTACGACTGACTAAGTGGCGCGTTATCAGCCGTTAGCGTCGCAAAAGTTGCCTGTAATTGCTGTAATGGTGCGGTTAACGTGAGAAAATAAATATGCTCGACTCCGTTACTGCGCATATCAATGACCCCAGCTTCACGCATTAAGCGTAGATGATGTGAAACGGCGGGGCGTGAAATATTGACCAAGGCGGTAATATCAGTAACGTTGAGACCATTATCACTGTTCCCCAGAGCAATGATAATCTGACGCCGAATTTTTTCGGCGAAGATATTAATTAGTGTGGCACTTTCAATAAGTGCCGTTTCGGATTGTTGAAAATTAGCCATGGTGACTGCGTCCTTTCAAATTCAATTTACACTTAAGGATTAACTCCCCCCATCGGCAGTACGCTGAATTAGTTGTTAAGTGTTGGTATGACAGCTCGATGTTCAAGTTCTGGTGAAATAGTTGCAGCCAAGAAAACTTTAAGTCTACAAGTTGTCAGTTAGACTAATTGTTATTGGAACGTTCGTACTTATGTATAATTAAAGCAAGTCGTTAATCGATTGTCAAACCTTTTTGTTAAAAGTAAGTACTATTAGCGGGTTTAACAATTGCTGTTCGTTTGATAACCATATTTTTATGTTGAAATGCGTTAAAATAAAAATAGCTTTTGAATGAATGATGGGAGTGGAAAATGTGAAAGTCTTAGGAATATTAGGTTCGCATCGCGCTGATGGCGTGACTGCCCAGCTACTGCAAGCCGTCTTAAAGGGGGCCGCGGCCAGCGCTGACACGGAACTAGTCAACCTCAACGATTATGAGTTGCGACCAGATCACGATAGTCAACCGAATGCTGACTTAGACGCGCTGGAAGCAAAATTAATGGCGGCGGATGTCTGGGTATTAGCTGCACCAACCTATTTGGGGAGCTTATCGGGGGTAATGAAAAACTTCTGTGACTGTTTTCGGGGGCGGATCGCACGGTTTAATTCCGTGGGTGAAGCAGTACCTGATCGCTTTAAGAACAAGCATTATGTGACGATCACGGATTGTTACGCGGGTGGTATTGAAAATTATTTGACCGGCGTGACTGACGCAACGTTTAAAACACTTGATAAATTTTTGACGATGGGTGGTCTCATCAAATTACGGGAGATTGTCGTAACTAAAACGTGGGGTATGCAAACCATCACAGCTGCTAAGCAAGCAGAATGTGAACGGGTCGGCGCGCGGGCTGCACATAAAAAGGAAAGGGATGACAGTACGGTGAAACGGTATATTCAATTATTCTTCATGATTGCGGTGATGGCACTACTAACCATGGGAATCGAAGCGGGGATTCAACAATTGATTCCGCTGAACAATTTTTGGGCCTACTACGGCGTCTTTGTCGTCGTCTTTTATGTTCTTTTAGCAATGATTTTACATTTCTTCACTGTTGTTAAACACCGGCGTCGTTAAGGGATACGGCATGTGCATTCAGCAACAACGGCATTAAAATTCAATTGATTAGCAAGCTGGGCTTGGCGTCTTAATCGCCGGAGGTCAGCTTGTTTTGCTATAATAAGAACAATTACGAAGTACCAGCGATTATTTCAGTGTCCACGCGTATAATTAATATGGTATCGTCGAATTAGAAAATGAGGACACTTGGTACTGGTTGCCAGGCGTATGAACCATAATTAAAACATGTTAAATTAGATGAATTTTTATTTGGCAGCATGCTGTGATTGGTTTCGGTTTTGGCGCATCCAAGCTGCCGGTTTTTGAATCTAACTTTGTCAAAAACTAATCATGGGTCATGCCCAAAAACGTATTATTGATTTCAAAATTAATTTTGTTAAATAAAGGCTGTCAATCAAGGTACGAGGAGGAATAGCATGCAAGTTTTTGGACAATTTATTGCAACAGTCGGTTGGCTAGGATTGGCACTAGTCGCCAGCGAACTAGGTGCGACGTTAATCCATTGGCTCGGTCAGTGGGTCGGATTTCGATTAATTGGTGCTCGAATTGTCCGGATTACCGGTTTTCGACTTCAATTAAGTCGGGTTCGTGGTCATTGGAAATTAGAACGACCGCTGACGCGTCATCCACATATCGTGGCAGCACCCCCGGCGGATGCCAAACGGTTCAATCACGCCATTTATTGTTTTGGCGGTGGCCTGTTCAACTTACTGACGGTCATGCTCAGTTTAATAACTCTGAATCAATTTAAGTTTAGTTTCGATTTATGGTTGTTTTCGTTCATTATTTGGATCTGGGTCAATACGTTGAAAGCCGCCCAATTATTACCAATGAACTTGCACGGTTATCCCACGGCGGGACAGGAATTTCGGCAGGCACGCGAATCAACGGCGGCGATGACCGCCGCGTATGTCACTGCGTGTGCTGCGGCCGTTAAGGTTCAGACCGGTAGTGTCCGTGACCTTGATGCGAGTATGATTGTTATGCCGCGCGATGGTGGCAATCGGAATTATTTAGTCGTCCGGCAAGCCTGGTTGATTCTGGAATGGGGACTTCAACATGGGCTGGACACCTCCGAACTGTTAGCGGGGTTGAGTCGCTTGGAGCCAAGTTTCAATACGTTGCCGCCAGCTGATTTGGCGAAGTATTTAGATGCGACATTGTACTGGAACTTGGTCACCAATCATCGTGACCCCCAGATCATAGCCTGGTATCAAGATGATGGTGTTCAACAGTTATTACGTCGTTACCAACCTTTGGCTCATTATAAGTTAACTGCCGTTTATGAATGGCGGGTCCATCAGCAACCTGAACAGGCCCTGGCATTGATTGAAAAGGGACTAAAAATTGCTCAGCGCCTCCACGATGAGGAAGAAATTGCTTGGCTGAAAGCTTTACGCGTTCAAGTAACGGCCTAGATTACCGTAGAACCTTAGATTCTGTTAAAGATTGCCAGAATCGAAGTTTGTATTGGAAAATGGGTGGTAAACTGGTGACCATTGAAGTGAAAAAAGGTGAAAATGTGAAACAGCGAATCAAGCAACGGTGGGGGTTGTGGTTAACACTGCTGGTGATTATTTTAGGACTAATCGGGGTTGGATTGACCCGAGTTAATGCGGGACTTTATCAGCAGACAGTTGCACAAGTGACCCACGTGCAGACTAAGAGTCGAAGCACGACGACGGATGAATTTGAGAATAAGGATGCGACAGTGACACAGTTGGTAACGGTCCGGGTGCTCAATAAGGCACATCGTGGTCGAACTTACCAGATCAAGAATACGTATACGCGCTCAGGCGCAATGGATCAGCCGTATCACGTCCGTAATCAAGTCTTCTTACGGATTCCTAGCGATCATAGTAGTGCAGTGACGATTCAGGGGTTAAAACGAGATACCGCATTGGCGTTTGTCGCGTGGTTAGCCCTAGCACTGCTCTTGTTAATTATGCGTTTCAGCGGTCTGATGGCCTTTTTGAGTGTCGCACTCAATGCTGTACTATTTTATGCCGCCATTCAGATCGATTTAGCTACTAATGGTGGTCACATTTACCTGCTCTTTGGCGTATTGGCCGTAATCTTCGCCGTGCTCACACTGTTGCTAGTTCTCGGTTTTAGTCGTCAAATGTTAGTAACATTGGGCGCGACTGTGGTTGGCACGGGACTGGCTGTCATTATTAGTCTGATCGTCTTTGCGGTGACCCATGAGCGTGGTGTGACTTATGAATCGATGCAGTACGTGACGCAGGTTCCCCGACCGTTATTTTTAGTCGAAACAGTCCTCGGTTCACTCGGAGCAGTCATGGATGAATCAACAGATATTGTTGCTTCATTGTTTCAATTGAAAACGGAGCGCCCGGACATTGCACCACGACAAGTATTTAAGTCGGGTATTCAAATTGGCCGGTCTATTATGGGACCCTTGATCAACGTGCTATTTTTGATTTTCATGGCGGATACTTTCGCGATGACTTTGCTCTATTTCCGTAACGGCAATAGCTGGGGTTACACTTTTACAATGAATATGTCGTTGGGGATGGTCCAAAGTTTGATTTCTGGTATCGGTATCGTTTTAGCGATTCCAGTAGACAGTTGGTTAGCCAGTCGATTGATGCCTAAGGCGGTGATGGCATGAACACGATTACCGTTTTAGGATTGATCTTACTAGGATTGATGACATTAATTGGTGGTAAGACTGGAGCGACGGCCTTTTTGAGTTTGTTATTTAACTTTGGATTGTTGTTTTTAGCCGTTGTTTTGATTTCATGGGGCTTTCCAGCAATGGGGGTGTCGTTGGTCATTGGGACAATCATCTTGGCCTTCACGATTTTCTTTGGGGAGGACAACGAAGTGGCGGCCAAGCCAGCTTATATTGCAGCATTGATTGTTATGGTCATTTTAGTGCTGATTATTTTTCCCGTTGAAAATTGGATCATGGCGCAGGGCTTTAGTTTAGAAGATAGTGAAGATCTGGAAGGTATGTCGTTAGCCATTGGGGTCTCCTTTATTGGCGTAGCAGTAACTGAAGCAATTTTAAGTACACTAGGGGCCATTGCGGAAGCTGCTATTGCGATTGCGGCTGGTCTGAGTGAAATTCTGGCGCAGCATCCGCAGTTGCCAACTAAGCGACTCTATATCGATGGTATCAGTATTGGTAAGCAGATTATCGGGACGACTTTTAATACCTTGTTTTTCGGCTTTTTTGGTGGCTTCTTGGCGCTATTTATCTGGTTTGCGGGCTTACATTATTCCTTCGGGAGTGTTATCAATAATAAAATATTTGTTGCGGAAGTATTAATGGTATTATTCTCGTTAATTGGCGTTATCCTGGTAGTTCCCGTCACGACGTGGGTGATGACGATTCAACATCGGCAACAAATTAAGCACAACGATTGACGATGACCGCGGGATTTGCTACGGTTGAGAAAACAGTTGGGAGCGTTGTGATGATGGAAATTCGAACGGCACAACCGCAAGATAGTGCTCAAATTGCACCATTGATTGCGATGATTTACCGTGATATGGAAATGCCAGTCTTAAAAAATGTTAGCGAGGCCGACCTATTGGCAATGTTGACTGAGTTGTATCAGCGACCGGCCAATTTAGATGGGTTAGCGCAGACTTTTGTGGCGGTCATGGATCACAAAATCGTCGGTGTCGCGTTTGGGCACTTAGCGAAGAATGAAGTCGCTGTAAACGATTTGTTGCGGACGACTTCAGGTCATCATGCGGGGTTTGAGGCACCACTGGAATTAGGTGGTGAGACCCGGCCGAATGAGTGGTATTTAAGCATGTTGGCAGTTGATCCGCAAGCTCAGGGTCACGGAGTTGGTAGTGCCTTACTAGAAGTATTACCAGGACTCGTTGGTCAACTGGGGGCCACGAAACTGAGTTTAAACGTTGATGATGGCAATCCCCGGGCAGCTAAGTTATACCACCGGCATGGTTTTGTCCCGGATGGTCAGCTCATGATTGGCACACATCCGTACCAGCACTTGGTTAAGCCTTTATCATAATAACTGAAATATCGTGGTGTGTTTCTTAGACCACGGTATTTTTTTACGTCATTATGGCACTGAAGACTTTTCTATTGAGCATGACACAGTTAGAATTAAACTATTGAACGGATTAGGAAGGTGAACGTGCCATGCAGATTTATTTCATTCGTCACGGTCGAACACAATATAACTTAGAACACCGATTTCAAGGTGGACGAGCAGATTCCCCGCTGGTTGCTAGCGGAATCGATGGGGCAAAAGCCGCTGGTGATTACTTAAGCACCACCCAATTTTCAGCAGTATATAGCAGTCCGCAGCAACGAGCGCTGGATACGGCGAAATACATTGTGGCTGCCAATCAGTGGCAACCGCCGATTCAAATCGACGATGGCTTGCGTGAGTTTGATTTTGGTGATTGGGACGGCAAACAGGAAGCGGAAGTACAGCCGCAGTCCTACGCCCAAGTTATTTTTACTAAACCCGCCGAATACCGACCGGAACTAGCTGGCGGTGGCGAAAGTTATGCGGATTTTGTCACCCGAACGACTTCGACGCTACATCGTTTGATTGATCAAGTTGGGGTAGCTAGCACGCAACCACTATTAATCGTATCGCACGGCCTGGTGACGACGATGACTGTCAAGGCGTTAATGGGTGTCCCCGTAGCAGAATTACGAGCACCTTTTGTGGTCGATGGGCAAGTTATGAAGACAGTCGGCCACGGAATCGTGGATAATGATAGCCTGACAGTGTTATCGACGACGGATAATCAGCATTTTGAACTGACGACTTGGAATGAAACCGGGTACTTGAAGTAAATGGCTGAGCCAAGTACAACGCCTTACTTTAGCTGTTAACTTGACTCTGATCGATAAAATTTTAAGTAGTTAGTAAAGGGACGCTTCTGGCATGGTTTGTCAGGAGCGTCCCTTTGAAATTAACGGTTGATTCAAGTTATTTGTCTGTGTTCCGGTTCAAAACTGTTGTTAATATGATTTATAGTGAGCGCTCGCACGTGATAGTGCTTTACCACAGCCCACTAAAAATACTAGCTGCCGCCACGCCCCAATAATATTCGGAGGTGCGGGCGGTTTGGGTGTAGAGTGTGTTAATTGCTTGGAGTGGTTGGTGCATGTGATCACGCATGACGCGCATTGCCATGCCGTTAACTTTAGTGGCAATTAATAAATAGTTACCGTTCTTGTCAAGTTCCATAGCATAGCGAAGTAAGTCAGCACGAACTTGTGCGTCTTGTTTAACTTCAGGATCATTATAGGCAACGTCGATTTGTTGCATCAAACGCTTGGTTTTATCATTTTTGTTCACGTTAATCCCCCCATGCCAAGAGTATAGCACAAGTCTCAGACTTAAATGTTAGCTTAACGCGAAACCGCCCGCATTTCGGATAGTAAAATGCGGGGCGGTTTTTATCAGTCCGCTTGTTTTTTACATGTGATTTCTGCAACGTGATACTGGTGATTTTTGATATGCCCTGGTCGCTAAATTAACGCGGCCGCCATCACTTGGGCCACATCTTGGCTTTGCCAATACTGATCCACTAATGGTGCGAAAGCGTGGTTCAAGCCCTGATACTGAATAAACGTGGTCGCAGTATCGGCAGCGGCCAGGCGTTGTGCATAAGCCCAAGCTTGTGGTCGGAAGGGATCAAACTCGCCGACCATGATCGTGGTTGGTGGTGTCATTGTGAAGTTTTCCTGGTGTAGCGGTGAGATGAGTGGAGAATGTGAATCAAAGTTCTCTGGAACATAATAATCCGTCATGATGCTGTCAAGTTGCCGAAAGAGGTCGTGATAGTTGGTGAGAATGGCACGCTGTGAGTCAATAATCGGAAAGGCGGCCAAATCCCAGAGTGGACCGGCGTGGTCAGCATTTGGGGCGGTAACTGGGTACAACAGCAGTTGTTGATTGATACGATTGCTACCGAGTTGTTGATTCAGATTTGTTGCAGCCATGATGACGTTAGCGCCAGCCGAATCGCCAGCAACGGTAATCATTGTTTCAGCGTCACGTTGTTCCAAATATTGGAAAATCGCGAGCCCGTCTAAAATACCAGCGGGTGCTGGTGCTTCTGGCGCTAAGCTGTAATCGACATTAAGAATCTCGCAGTGACTTTTAGCTGCGACCAGCTTTAAAAGGGCCGTATTATTGCCGGGAACACCGCCATAAAAGGCACCACCGTGGAAGTAGACCAGTACTGTGTGATTAATGACATTTTGTGGTGTCAGCCATTCAACGCTGACCGTGCGATTCAGAGCCGTAATATTTCGACTTTGAACTGTAACCGCATCACCAACAGGGTCCGCGATGGCGGGGGTTAAACTACCACTGCGGAGCGCCGCTAGATCATTTTCAAGGATGGCTGGTTGTTTGAAGGCCGTTAGTGTTTGAAGGACGTGCGGGTCAAATTGTTCACCGGCGATGTCGTTGTTAAATGGTTTAACAATTTTGACGACGCCGTTGACGGTTGTTTGAATCGAATTAATTGTTGGCATCATATTCAACATCCTCCTTAGGTTCAACTTTAGCCGCTGCGTCGGCCTTGTTGGCTTGTAATTTTTTTTCGTCTAACCGATAGAATTGCATCATGAAAATCATCGCGGCTAATAAAATAATCGGCATCCAAATAAAAGCGAGATTAATAAATGTAATGGTTCGTCCGGACTGTACAGCTGCCTTGGCATTGAATTGTCCCCATGCGAGAAATTGACCGGCTAGAAAACCGCCAATTCCCATTCCTAATTTGGCGCCAATCATTGGTACGGCAGATAAGAATCCGGTTTCATTTAGGCCCAGTACTTTCGTTGAGTAGTCAACGGTATCTGATAGCATCGCGAAGACAATCGTGAACGTGATCCCCATCGCAATCAAGAAAATGACGGAGCCAGCAATTAGTAGGCTCACACTACGCATCTTTTCAGCGATTGGCAGCAGTAGTTGGCCGATAACGCCCAGTACGAGTGAAAACTGCAAAACGTTACGGTTCTTAAAGCGTTGTGATAGGAATGGTACGGACAGGTTCCCGATGACGGAAACAAAGCCAATCCCCAGGAAAATTGGCGCTAATTCAGGCCGACCGTAGACGTATTTGATAAAGAAGATCGCTGAATTTCCCCGTAGCATCCAGAAGGTTTGTAGCAGAATGAACGAGCAGGCTAATAATAGCCATGGTTTGTTGCTAGCCGCACCCTTCAAGCTTTGCCAGATTGAGAGTGATTCGGCTGACTCAGTGGTACCGTCTGGATTTTGTGCACCGTTAGTTTCCTTGAGATTGAGAAAAGCAAAGATGAAGAGTCCCATGATAACGAGGCCTAAGATAATAGCCCAGAGGGTGAAACCTTTCGACTGATTGCCTTTGCCGAGTAATTTAACCATTGGCAAAGTGATGGCCGCCACTGCACTGGTCCCGATGGTTGTCATGACCATCCGAGCACTCGCTAACTTGGTCCGCTCAACGCTATCATCAGTCAAGCTTGGTAAAATCGAAGTAATGGGCGTGTTGGCACCAGAATAAATCAGGCTAAAGAAAGTGTAAGTGATTGAAATGTAGACGAGTCGCATTGTGGTATTGCCGCCAAATGATGGAATCATGAATAGCGACATGGCCAGCAACCCTAACGGAATGCCAAACCACACAAAGTAGGGGCGCGATTGTCCATACTTCGTGTGTGTATGATCAATCAAATAACCATAAATCAATGCATCAAACGCATCAATGAAGCGCACGACGAAGAACAGCATTCCTGCAAAAGCAGCTGAGATGCCCGCGACCGTTGTGTAATAGAACAGTAAGTAAGTGCTGACCATTTGCCAAATAATATTACCGGCCATGTCAGTGGAACCGTATGCAATTCGGCGTTTCCAAGTTTGAAAAATTGACATTATAAATCCCCCCAAACGAATTAAATTTAAACTAACAATAATAATTAACCCCTTTTATCAACATAATTATATTTCCAAATTAGGTGAATTATCAAAGATAGGCGATAGTTTGGCTGGTTAATAATCGAAAGGTGGGTGCATCTTTTGTACAAACACGACTGATGCCTGTTTTGTAGCGCTGGTTGGGAGAAAGCCAAACAAGCAAAAAACACCCCCAGCAATGGCCAATCAAATTAGCTGTTGCTGGGGGTGTTAATGGTTAAAGACGCGTGTCGCGGATGTCACCAATTGTTAACAGAAATAGAATTGAAAATAGCCTTGTCGGTCAGTTCTGTTTTGACCATTAATCAATGGTTGGTTTCAGAGCTAGTGCTTTAGCGGCTTCTTCACTGTCATCAAAGTGATGCTTAGTCCGGCCGATGATTTGATAATCTTCGTGGCCTTTACCAGCGATTAAAACAACGTCGCCGGGTTGTGCTGCTTCAATGGCCTTGGCGATGGCAACGTGGCGGTCTTCGTAGACGGGCACGTCGGCGTTTGGCACGCCGGCAACCATGTCATTTAGAATCATGGTTGGGTCTTCCGTCCGAGGATTGTCAGAAGTAAAGATTGGCTTAGTACTGTGTTCGACAGCAATTTTAGCCATCTTTGGCCGTTTCGTCTTGTCGCGATCACCACCACAGCCGACGACGCAATAAATATCCTTAGTCGCGAAATCTTGAATCGTTTCTAGGGCATTCAATAAGCCGTCCGGAGTGTGTGAGTAGTCAACGATGACACTGACACCCGTGTGGGAAGGAACGGATTGGAAGCGGCCCTTAACGCCGGTAACCTTCTCCAGTGACTTAATGATTTGGTCTTCGGGGATGCCACTAGCGTAAGCTGCGGCGAAGGCCGCCAGCATGTTGTACACGTTGAACTGGCCAATCAGTTGCATCGTCACGTGGGTTACGTGGCCGAAGACGGAGAGGTCAAATTCAGTCCCGTGGCTCTTGATTTCAACATTTTGTGCGTTGATCATGGCATCTGGTTTGAGTCCAAATGTTAGTACGTGCGCTGCCGTATACTGTTCAAATTCACGGCCAACGGGATCATCGGTGTTCAGAACAGCGACCTTATTAGTTCCGTCGGCGCTGTACTTATTGCCCAGTTGTGCAAAGAGCATGGCCTTGGCTTCCGTGTACTTAGCCATTGTTTTGTGGAAATCCAAATGGTCTTGCGTCAAGTTCGTGAAAACGGCGATGTCGTAATCAATCCCCCAGACCCGTCCGAGTACGAGGGCAATTGAAGAAACTTCCATGGCGACAGTTTCAACACCGGCATCCCGCATGGCCGCTAGAGTCCGTTGCGTTGTGATGGCGTCGGGGGTGGTGTTGGCAGTTGGCAGTTTTTCATCCTTGATTTTGCGATACATGGTCCCAATCAGGCCGGTGGCTTGCTGCTGATCACGATAGATTTGTTCGATCAGGTGGGTGACAGTGGTCTTACCATTGGTACCCGTCACCCCAATCATCCGCATCTTTTGACTAGGCGCACCGTAGAAAACGTCGGCAAGAATTGCCATAGCGCGTTCGGTGTTTTCAACGTAGATGACCGGTACGTTGACGTCTAAAGGTTTTGACGCCACGATGATCTTGGCCCCTTTTCCGATGGCCTGATCAACGAGGTCGTGACCGTCGACGTGATAACCAACGACGGCAATAAACATGGCGCCGGGCTGAACTTCGCGGGTATCCTGCGTCAGCATGGTGACATCAAAGTCCGTGGTCAAGGCGGGCTGAACCTGCTTGAATTTTAAACTATTAATTAATTGACTTGCTTGCATAATATTAGCGTCCTTTTCAATAAAGTTACTGTTTCTAGAATACATGCAAACCGGATAATTGTCACCCCAAATGAGAATTGAAATTATGCTTGTAATCGCTCGGTACATGGTGTGCTGCTGGTTGAACGTGCCATCTCCAGGCCAATCTAGGTCAACAAAAAAGCCCGGCAATTAAGCCGGACTTGCAGGGATGGTTATTCGATTCCTAAGAACTCATCATGTAAGGCGTTCATGGCCGCTTTTAAATCGGCTTCCTTAACGAGCACCCAGATGGTCGTATAACTATCGGTCGATTGTAAAATATCGATATGTTGTGCAGCTATTGCCGAGACGATCCGAGCAGTGACGCCGGGTGTCCCAGTGATACCAGCACCGACAACGGAAACTTTAGCACAGTTCGCAATTGACTGACAATGGACGTGCGCGTCAGTCAGTAGCTGCTTGGCAACGTCCGCGTCACCATCAACCAGGTTGAAGACAACTTGGTGTGGTGTAATGTTAATAAAGTCAACACTCAAACCGTGCTGTGCCATCAATTGGAAAATGGCACTTGAACTTAACGTATCGGTAGGAACAGTAAATTGCGTCAAATCAGTTTGGTGTGCAATCCCTGTCACGGTACGATAATGTTCGATTTGGGTCGTGGTCCGGTCAGTGACTAAAGTCCCTAATTCGTCGGGTTCCTGATAAGTTGACCGAATCCGCATCGGCACGTGAGCTTGTTCTGCAATTTCAACAGCACGCGGATGAATGACCTTAGCACCTTCATGGGCCATGTTAGCAAGTTCTTCGTAGCTGATGGCCTTAATGAAGCGGGCGTGGGTGACGAGTCGTGGATCGGCAGTCATCATGCCGTTGACATCAGTAAAAATATCAACACGTTTTGCTTTTAAAGCGGCGCCGAGGATGGCTGCTGATGTATCGGAACCACCACGGCCAATCGTAGTAATGTGGCCGCTCTCAGTAGCACCTTGAAAACCAGTTACGACTACCACGTCGGCGTCAATAAAGGCGTCCGTGATTGGTTTCGGATCAACGCGGAGAATCTTCGCATTTTGAAAATCGTCGTTAGTCACGATGCCAGCATCATGACCAGTCATGGCCGTGACGTTTAGGCCTTGCTTACGCGCTAACTCGGTAAAGACAGCGGTCGAGATGGTTTCCCCAACTGAGACCAACATGTCGAGTTCTCGATTGGTTAAGCGGGAGTGCTCGGCCCCAACTAATCCGAGTAATGAGTCGGTGGCGTAAGGGGCACCTTTCCGGCCAATTGCTGAGACAACGACAATGACTTTATCGCCCTGATCGACGGCGTATTGAACGTGCTTTAAAGCTTGAATACGGGCGGCTTCGTCCTTGACTGACGTGCCACCGAACTTTTGAACAATAATTTCCATTGATCTAAAACTCCTCGACTTTTTCCGCAACGGCGTTAGCTTCGGGGCTATCCATCAAGTGGTCAGATTCGACATAGAGTCGGTGCCACATCATGAAGGTGAGGACCGTCCAGAGTTTCCGAGAATTATCCCGAACGCCGGCCTTGTGGTCATCTAAGAGTTTCAAGAAGTAGTCCTTATTGAAGTATTGGTCAGTTTGCGAATCGTTAATGATCTGCTTAGCCCAGTCGTACATTTCATCTTTGAGCCAGAACCGAATTGGTACTGGGAAACCAAGCTTTTTACGGTGAAGGACGTGCGCTGGCACGATGTCTTCGACCGCTTTACGAAGAATGTACTTTGTTGTGCCGTGACTAATTCGAAGATCAGCTGGAATTTCGGCTGCTAAGTTATACACTTCACGGTCAACAAACGGGGTCCGCAGTTCCAAACTGTGCGCCATCGTTGTCCGGTCGGCGTTATGCAACAAGTCACCGTTTAACCACGTGTGCATATCGATGAATTGCATCCGACTGATTGGATCATAGTCGACGGATTCATCATAGAGCGGTTGCGTGATGGACTGGAACGGATGGTTCTGATTGTAATTCTTGAAGAAGGCTTGTTTTTCTTGTTCACCAAAGATAAAGGCGTTCCCAACATAGCGATTTTCTAATGGGGTGGTCCCTCGTAGTAAGAATGACCGACCACGCATTCCCTCTGGCATCATGAGTGCGATACGCTTCAAGGCACCATTAATCGGTTTCGTGTAGCGGAACGGTTTCAATGATTCTGGTTCATGATAGATGGTGTAGCCACCGAAGAGTTCGTCAGCGCCTTCACCAGTCAAACAAACCTTAACGTGTTTGACCGCTTCTTTGGCTAAGAAATACTGCGGCACAGCGGCCGGGTCAGCCAACGGATCATCCATGCTCCACACAAAGTGCGGGAAGGCCTTCATGAAGGCTTCAGGCGTAATCGTCATGCTGTAATTCTTAACACCAAGCTTTTCAGCGGTCTCTTGAGCAACGTCAAGTTCACTATACCCTTCACGTTCGAAACCAACGGAGATCGTTTCAAGGCTTGGGTTGAAGTTTTTTGCAATCGCGACGATGATTGATGAGTCGATCCCGCCTGAAAGGAAAGAACCAACTGGTACATCGGAACGCATGTGAATCTTAACGGAGTCAATTAAGGCATCTTTGATTTTTTTGGCATACTCGTCTTCAGAACGTTGGACCGGATGGAATTCACGGTGATAATACCGATCGATCCGTGGCGCAGACCCCAACTTTTTCGTCAAGGAGCAACCAGGGGCGAGCATTTTGATTTCTTTTGTGAGTGTTTCTGGTTCAGGAACAAATTGGAACGTCATGTAATCTTGTAAGGCATTTTTATCGAAGGTTTTATCCTTTAAAATCTTGTAAATGGCCTTGCTTTCAGAAGCATAATAGAAGTCATCACCACTGATAGCGTAATAGAACGGCTTGATCCCGAACTGATCGCGCGCGGCAAATAACGTTTTTTCTTGTTTATCCCAGATGACGAAAGCAAACATTCCCCGTAAGTACTTCGTTGCGTCAGCGTGGTACTTGGCGTACATCGCAAGAATTACTTCAGAATCGGAGCTTGTTTTGAATTCGTAGCCTTCTTGTTTGAGTTGTTCACGTAATTCAACGTAGTTATAAATTTCCCCGTTAAATGTCATCCAGTAACGTTCATTATCATAAGATAGTGGTTGGTGACCACCGGCTAAGTCAATGATACTTAAGCGCCGAAAACCCATGGTAATGTTGTCATCAGCAAAATAACCGTCATCATCGGGTCCCCGATGGACAATCATTTTAGTCATTTCGTGGATGGTCTGATCGTAAGCTGCGTTATCCGCTTTAGTCCGATCAGTTAAGCAACCAGCAAAACCGCACATGTCTGTTCATCTCTCAATCTTTAAAGTTTAGACAGTTCTTATCTACTATATGTGTACAGATGGTTCGTTGTTAATTTACCCGTTTCATTCACGGATGTAAAGCACTCTGAACAATTATAACGGTTTCTTACCAATGTCTGTCATAATTATGCTTGACAATCCGCGACGTACACTTTGACTATTATACTTGCTTTAATTCATAAGATAAAGCGGAGCGCGCAGATGGAACGCTTTCATTGATAAAAATTTCATATTGTGCGAAACGTCCAATTAGTTGGATGCCGGTTCCTTGGCGGAGCGGATTTCTACTGACTATTTGGTTAGTTCGAATTGACCGTTATTGACATGACACATTTAGGTGCTGATTGCTGGCCTTATGGCTGAAAAAGTCACAGAAAAATCCCGCAAACTCATGCACAAATTTGCGGGACGTTTAAGTGGGAATATTAAATTAGATGTGCCCTTGCGCTCTAAGCCCAGCCAACTAGGCGCAATACGGCCATGGCAACGATGCCTGTTATAACGACGGCTAGTAAACTTTTGGTGAGCACTCCTGCAAGAATGGCAGGAATTGAGGCATAAATATTTGGGAGATTAAATTCTGGCCAGTGTCCCGCATGGTAGGTGAGCAGACTTTCAACAAAAATAGCGGTCATAATGGCAATTGGCACAAATGATAAAAAGCTGATTAGCCATTGGGGGACTGACAGATTTTTAATGATGGCAAACGGGACAATGCGTGATAGCCAAGTCACGAGGCCGCAGAGTAAGATGGTCACAAAAATGTAAGTACTCATTTATGGTCCACCACCATTCCAAAACCGCAACCGAGTAGCGTCGCAAAGATCAAAGCCAAGTTGCCCGGAAACCAACGCATGAGAAAATACATGGCGAGGGCCACAAATAGTACGACCCACAACTGGGTCGGCAATGATTTACTGCGATCCGTGATGATCTGCAAGTAAAGTAAACCAATGAACATACCAACAACGGCGAAATCCAAGCCGAACTGGTTAGGGTCAGTAATCAAGTTACCTAAAAGGCACCCCACCACTGTCGCGGCTGCCCAAACCAAGTAAGCCACAATGTTAGCAGCGTGTAACCAACTCGTTTTTAATTGTTGATTGGTCTGATTGAGCTTGTTCATGCTGAGCGCGAAGGTCTCATCAGTTAGTAACGATCCCAGTCCGATATTTTGCAATAACGACTCTTTTTTGAAATATTGAGCGACTGACATGCTCATTAAAATCATGCGTGAATTAATCAAAAAAGTGGATAAGACGATTGCCGAAATCGGACTACCTGCTAGGAGCATACTGACGATAATAAATTGTGCGGAACCAGCATAGACGATTAGTGACATGAGTAGAACGGCCCAAACTGATAGGTGACTCGTGTTGGCGACAATGCCCATTGCTAGGCCAACGCCAATGTATCCAAAGACGGTGGGAATGACATCTTTGATGCCCGCGCGAAAGGTTAAACTAGAATCCATAAATGTACGACCTCCGATTCAATAAGTATGCGTTAACCAACACTAAATGGGATTATCTGACAATTAGTGTGGTTCATGAAACAGGATAACTATGTAGGTTAAGTTTGAGTGCGTGTTATGATGAAAAAGCACGCTTGATATCCGCCAATAGTAAGGTGACGAATGAGGCAAAGGCGGGTTAAGAATTAGTTTACTACTTTCGGTGAAAATAATGAAGAAAATTATCATTGACTTTTAATCGTGACGTTACGAAATTGTTGCTTGCATTTCAAAAGCTGGGGGCGTAACATAATCACATTGATTTTTTGAAAGGACAAATGGTGAGAGAAAATGACTCTGGAACAATTAGCAGCCCATAGCGGGGTCGCTGCTGATAAAATCGTCGCCTATACCAATGCCGGGTTATTACCTTGCAAGGATGTCAACGCGCATTTTAGCGCCGATGATGAATATTGGCTAGATATGGTCAATTGCTTCTTAGAAAATGGCTCATCCGTCGAGGATTTGAAAGATTTAATGCCACTTTGTGAACAGTGTGCAGCTCAATAAATAAGTAAGTTAAGACAATCGCACCGATTCTACTAGAATTGGTGCGATTGTTTTTTTATTACTCATCGTTATTAAACAATCATGATTAAAACGTGCCGATTCTTAAGTTCAAAAGCAGCCAGCTTAGACCCGCTGGGAAAAGTTCAAGTTAGCGTAAATATGCTTAGATTGGTTCGTCCTACATNTAAACAATCATGATTAAAACGTGCCGATTCTTAAGTTCAAAAGCAGCCAGCTTAGACCCGCTGGGAAAAGTTCAAGTTAGCGTAAATATGCTTAGATTGGTTCGTCC
This sequence comes from Lactiplantibacillus sp. YT640, assembly GCF_049745435.1. NCBI lineage: Bacteria > Bacillati > Bacillota > Bacilli > Lactobacillales > Lactobacillaceae > Lactiplantibacillus > Lactiplantibacillus sp. YT640. The sequence goes on along the minus strand of NZ_JBMNVY010000008.1, from coordinate 93,319 downwards.
TACATCGACCTCCAGGCATTTCTGCCAATTGCCGGAACGTGGTGGGCACAGATTTGAGCCGAAAAACCACGTCTCAAATACTGGCCTTTCACTAACCAAGCACAGAACGCTTGCTAAGTGAACTTTCACCACTGGGCATTGTCAAAAATGCCTTCCAGTCGGGATAGTATTCGAATGGCAGACGGTGAGGTACCCAACTTTTGATGAATTGGTCGTTGCTTTTCATAAACGGTAATTTTGTCAATCAACTGTCAGACTAAAAATAATATTGAGATGGCTCACTAATCCTGAATCGGTGTAGTAGGATTTAATCTCTTGACAGAGTGCTTAATGCACCTAGCGCTTTGTTTAAACTTCCAGCATCAAAATAGTCAGCGACTAATTGTACCAAATTAGGTGGTCGTTCATCAGCCATTCGAGCGGTTTCCCGACCGGAGGGGCTGGGTGACAATGCTCAGTAGCCAAATTATTCTTAGTCGGAAGTGGGTTGCTTCCGGCTTAGAATAAGACTCGTATTTGAGATGACGCGGGTTATGCGTTAGCTCAAATCGACGTCGGCTTACGTTCCAGCAATTGTCACCCAGCCCCGGAGGTCGACATAGGACGCGCAGCGGCTGACGAACAGGAATCCACCTAATCGGCACGGTTTAATCATAATTAGTCCTGATTGGTGTTTTGGAGCGGACACTATTTTTTAAATGTTCAATCGGAATATAAATTAATTTATATGGGCTAGCAGGATTGAGGGACTAACGGTATACTTATTGAAGCATAAATACCAACCAAAAAGGATAGTGAAGCAGGGATGAAATCGGGGAAGCACCGGGTATCATTATTGATACTGTTATGTTTGATGGTGGTCGGTTTAGCTGGCTGCCATAACAAGGCGTATTCGCAGTCAATCGAGAAGGGGTTAAATGCGGTTGCTGAGAATAAATACCAAAAAGCGCTGACGTATTTTGATAACGCGCTAGCGCAGAAGCCCAAGGATGAAAAGGCACAGGCGTACCGGGATCAAACGCAGGCCTACTTGACGACCACATCGGAGTTGAAGGCCGGAAAAGTTAAAACGGCGCTGACGACGGTTGATAAGGGTGTCAAGATTACGAACGGGGCAACAAGTTTGACGAATAAGCTGAAACAGTTGAAAGTCACCGTAACCAGTGATTATCAGGAATATCAGCAATTGTCAGATGATGTTAAAGCACAGTTAAAGGTGAAGAACGGCAACTATTCAGCGGACGTGCTCAAACGTTGCGCAGCCATCAACTGGGATAAAAAGCCATATTTGAAACCGTTGAAGGCTAAGGTAAAACAGTTATTGACTGCGGCAAAAAAGGCCAAGACGAATATGAAAGTTAGTGCGGCTGAAGCGAAACGAGCAGCGGCGTTACGTCGGAAGATTGCTGCCGCTAAAAACAAGTGGAACATGGCCGCATTAGACGATGTGCCCGATTGGTTCATTTTGGCACTTTTTGCCGACGATAGTGATGTGGATGATGCTGCTGAAGAATTAGATGACGAATATGCCGATCAGGCCGACGATAATGACGATTATTCGGATCGGGATGAGCAAACGACTGATTCGAATGATGACACGAACGACACCGACGCGGATTCGGCTGATGACGATTGGAGTGATCAAGATACGGATTCGAATGACGATACCGACGATGATTCCGATACTAATAGCGATGCTGACAGCGATTCGGATTACTCAGAAGATGATGACGATGAAGATTCGAATCGTGATGACGCCGATGACAGCGAAACCCAATCCGATGACGATTACGATGATGATACTGATAGTGAGTCTGATGACGACGATTATGATACTGATGATCAATATGACGATGATGATGACTACGATGACGCCGAGAGCCTACTCAACCCGGCACCTGTTCAACCGTCAGTGGCCGACCGGCTGTTTGCGTCGGCTAGTTGTTAGTCGTTCAGCGGTAAAATCACCAAAGATCGTCTGACAGTTTTAATAATGCAGTTATGGGCGATATAAAAACAAGCGTCCGCGTTGATTAGATCAACGCGGACGCTTGTTTTCTTACGTGGAGTTTGTTGCCGAACATGTCTGAGTACCAGTTGCTCACGGGCAAGCCTTTATCTTAGCGTTGATTAAGGCTGATGTTTAAAGCGAGCGTAAATCGAGCTCATTGTTGAAAATCCGATGACTATTAAGACCATGATTTGTAATACGCCAGTGGGTTGCTGAATTTGCCTGACGATAATGTAAGTCAGAATAGCCAAGTTGATCAGCCAACCAAATCGTCTTATTTGCTTAATTATAAAATTTTTAGGGTCTGTTTTACTAAGCATATAAAGTAAAAGGGCGATGATGATCCAAAACAATCCTGATGTTGAGTGATAGTACACGTAATCATTCCTTTAGACGTCTGACTTTCTAATGACATCGTAACAATCAACTTGGTACGTGATAATCGTATCATTTGCTCGAAAGCATCAAAATCATGTTTTAGTAAAGATAGTGTACATTTTCAGAAAAGAAACGTGAATTTTTTGTAAACCACCGGCATAATTAACCGGCGCATCGATTTTGAATAAGTGTGGTCTTGACGCTGGGGCGCCGGCGCTAGTTTTGGCAAGACGTTAGTGAAAGGGGGGGACAAGCCATGATGATCTTTAGACAACAAAGACCCCGGCATGCCGGGGTCTTGTCAGCTATTTTTAATTGTTAGTTCAAGTTATTTGCTAGCTTTAACGGTTTTAAGCATGCTCTGAATGGCATTGGCTTGATATTGAGCAGCCGCTGCTTTTTGAACTTTTGCGAGTTGCGCTTTGCTCATTGTCGGGTTCTTGACCATTGCGGCCTTGACCTGATTAGTCACGTAGACTTTAGCACGCGCTTTTAATGTCGCTTGCTGTTGCTTCATCAATTTACTGAATTGTTTAGCTTGGGTTGTGCTAAGTACGACCCAGTTCTTATTGATATAGAAGTAGTTGGTTCGCTTGATCAACTGTTTGTCATTGTTGGCTAAGCCAAACCAGAACTTCATGGCGTTACTCTTATAAGTCCACCGTGTCGTCTTAGTAACTAACTTAGGTGTCGCGGTCGTCGTCTTAACTTGGTTAGCAGTCTTGACGCTGGCTGTCGTATGGCTAACTTTTTTCTGATTAGTGGTCTTTTTATAAATATAGACCCGGTGCTTGTCAGCGGTACCCACACTTTGATAGAGCAATAAATCAAGTTGCTTGCTACTACCAGCAGACTTTAATGATTGCGTGGTGGTCGTCGTTGTTTTGACCATCCCGTAATGTTGACCATCATTCTTGGAGACGAAGACGATCGAGGTCACTAAGAGTGCCGCAAAGATAACGGATAGGCTGATTCGTAATGTGTTTTGGTGAACGTAGATAAATGATAAGAAGAGCGCGATTGCGCTAACAACGAGTAGTACGAGAATCATTAGTCGTTCACCTCCTTAGTGTTCATTACTGGCTTAACGGAATGCTGCTTGCCTTTCATGAAGAACGCGACGACGAGCCCGACAACTGAGAAGCCCACGGCAACCCAGAAAGCCGCGTGGTAACCATTTAAGGTTGCGTTGAAATAGCTGTTCTGATAACCAAGTGGATTGCTCTTAATCAAGCTATGAGCTGGTTTTGTGGCGTCCGTAACGTTTGATAAGACGGAAGTCAAGATGGCAGTCCCAATGGAACTAGCGATTTGACGCGTCGTGTTGTTAACGGCAGTCCCATGACCCATTAGTTCAACGGGAAGGGCGTTCATCCCAGCGGTAGTTGCCGGCATCATGACCATGGCAATCCCAAACATCCGAACGGCATAGAGAACCACGATGTAAACCGTTGCGGTATTACGAGTAATGAAGGCAAATGGAATGGTCCCGATTGTCAGTAAAAACATCCCTAAAATTGCCAAGCGTTTGGCACCAAAACGGTCAAAGGCCCGGCCGGTAATTGGACTCATAACCCCCATCATTAGGGCACCAGCTAATAGTGATAGCCCAGATTCAAAGGCGGAGAAACCATGAATAATTTGCAGGTAAAGTGGAATAACCATTTCGGCCCCTACCATGGCCATGTTAGCAACTGAGCTCAAAATAGCTGCAATTGTGAACTCGGCATGCTTGAAGACCCGTAATTGGAGGAATGGATTTTCCATCGTCAATTGACGCCAAATAAAACCAATGATGAAGATAACACCAATAATTAAAGTTGAGAGAACCACGGTTGACGTCCAGCCATTGTCACCAACGGATGAAAAGCCGTATAGTAAGCTCCCAAAACCAATGGTAGAAAGTACCAAGGATGCAAAGTCTAATTTTGGCTTAGACGTTTCCAAGACGTTGGCCATGAAGAAGAAGCCAGCGATTAGAACGATTGCGACGATTGGAACGATCAAACCAAATAAATCACGCCATGATAAGTTGTCGATAACCCACCCAGATAAGGTTGGACCGATGGCTGGGGCCAAACCGATAACAGTTCCGGCAGTCCCCATGGCAGCCCCACGCTTATCAGCAGGGAAGATAGATAGCATAATCGTTTGAAGTAATGGCATGGTGACCCCGACCCCAACGGCTTGGATCAAACGCCCAGCCAATAAGAAGCCAAAGTTTGGTGCTGTCCAACAGATAATAGTACCCACTTCGAAAATGGCCATTGCGGAAAGATATAACCATTTAGTGGAAATCCGTGAACTTAACCACGCACTAACGGGAATCATAATCCCGTTGACTAACATAAACCCGGTTGTTAACCATTGCACGGTCGACGTTGTGATGTCGAAATCTTTCATCAACGTTGGGAAGGCAGTGGTTAAAATCGTTTGATTAAGAACGGTACAAAAAGTACCAACTAATAAAACTGCAATGAGCAAGCCACGGTTATAAGGCTTCCCATGCGTATCAACAGGAGTTGACAAGTAAATCCCTTCTCTCTAAAAAAGTACGTTGTCTAATATAATCGGATTTATCGACTTTGTCAACAAACTTGACATTAATATTAAAAATAATATACTGAGTATTGAAAATGTTAGAAAAGAGGTTGACCCGTGGATAAGCAAGAAGACGGTGTATTTTTTAAGAAATTTAAAGAACAGCTGGGTAAGCATCAATTCACAATCGGAATTAGCGATTTGGCGAAGATGACCGGCGTCTCTCAGACACAGCTACGTTACTGGGAACAGAAAAATTATATTCATAGTCTTAAAGTGAGTGAGAAGAATACCACGCATCGTTATTCGTATGGTATGCTGATGCGTGTTCATTTTATCAAGATGATGTTAGACGAGGGTTTTACACTGGCAGCGGCTGTCGAGCGGGCCGATGGGTATAATAACCAAATGGAAATGATGCGCATCTTTATGATGACGGCTTTTCAAGGAATCGAAGAACGGGATGGTCACCACATGGTCAAGTTGGGATATTTTGACGAAGCGAAGACACAACAGCTTTATTGTTATATTCAAGATGAGACGCCACATTATCGACTTTATCCCGTTAAGTCAGAGCGCTAGCAACCTTCAGCTTGTGTAACCGATTAATTAATGTTAAATTTAAGTTGGTAAATGTCGGTAAGTCACTTGGGCATTTAAGTTTCCCGTTCGTCAACCGATCTTATGGCTGGGTTGACCGTTGTCATGTTGGTCGTGTTTTGAAGTTTAACTTTGCAAAAGGATTTACAACGGAGCGCGAATAAGCGCTGAGAGATGCCTAGCTAGAACTAGGTAGTAATCGTGCATAAAACAACGTGTAATTGAAACTAGTAGTAGTCTTCAATCGCCCGGTGATGATATTTACCAGAGGTCCCAAGTGCTGCGGGAAAGCTTGGGGCTTTTTTGTACTTTCGTACGTTAAAACGTAATCTATCAGTGTGGTTATCAACAAAAAAGAGACCGAGTATCAACTCAATCTCTTTAAATAATCTATAAGTACGCGTGGTGCTTGTCTTTCATTTAGTATTAATTCTACTTCTATATGAAATAATCACGAGTAGCGCGCGTTAATTAAGTAGGAATTGTTAAGATGTCGCAGTTTGAGCAAACTTGGCGGCTAACCATTCATTCCATGGTAGTGCTGGATTACCACTAGTAAAGTATTGTTGATCGAGTCGATCAATCAAGTTGACGTAGGCGGTAAATGAAAAACTAACGGTGTCACTCAAGCGCTGAGCCTTGGTCATGTAGCGGCCGTAAGTAAGGTGTTCATTGATGTCTGTCATATAGCTGGCAACATCATAGTTGGACATCATTTCAAGGTTGTTAGCGTCAAAAAGTGGTAAGTAGAATGCGGCAAAGTCTTCAACTGCCTTGTGCTGCAAAGAACTATCCAATTGCGTAATTGATAATTGAGCATCATCATTCACGATGCGGTTCCTCCTTAGTTGAACAAGCACGTTTCTAAATTAGTAACCAAATTGGTTATTTTGCGCTACAATTAATTATGTCACGATTAGGCAATTATTTCAAAGCTTTGTCGTTATTAGAGACTAGAACTGGTGTCTCAATTGTAGTAAGATGTTAGAATTATATTAGAGAGAATCAGAAGTAACTATTTAGTTGAGGTGAAGAATATTCATGACCCCCATGAAGGAAGATTACTTAAAAATTATTTTCGAGCTTGGTGGTACGAAAAAAAAGGTGTCGAATAAGCAAATTGCCTTAAGTTTAGACATCGCGGCCGGCTCTGTAACGGAGATGGTCGGTAAATTAGTTCAGGAAGGCTTGGCTAAGCATACCCCGTATGCTGGGATTTCGTTAACAAAGAAAGGCATTCGCTACGCTGAAACGTTAGTTCGCAAGCACCGAATCTGGGAAGATTTCTTAGTTGATAAATTGGATTATGATTTGCCAGACGTGCATACGGAAGCGGAAGTGCTGGAGCATGTGACCAGTGAACGACTAGTGGATTCTTTGGAAGCCTTTTTAGGCAATCCGACGCATTGCCCGCATGGTGGCGCGATTCCCGATAAGGATGGTCATTATCAGGAAGACAGTCATGTGAGTTTAGCAGATACGCAGGATGGCACAACGGTTACGATTGAGCGATTTATTGATAATCATGATTTATTAGTTTATTTGCATGATACACCGCTCAAGATTGGACAGCAGGTCACGGTTTTAAAGCACGATCCATTTGAAGGTCCTGTTACCGTTTCCATTCAGAAAACGGGCGAGGAAATCCCAGTTAGCTATAAAGCGGCGCACAATGTCTTTGTAAAGTAAGCATGCGGCACCTATTTCCGAACAAACCTGTTAATTGTTAGTTAGTTATTCTGTTTCATTTATCATCACATAAACATTTCATGGAAATCATGGTGTTTGGCTACCCTTTTTAGAAACAATATGCTACAATTGTTCTTGTAGCTTGGTTAGGTAATTTTGGTCAGATCGTTTCAATAAACTATCCCCATTTGTACCGAATCATGATTTACATTATTTTATACGTGCAAAATGCACTAGGAGGATTTTTTATTATGGAACACGGAACAGTTAAATGGTTCAACGCTGATAAGGGTTTTGGTTTTATCACTCGCGAAAACGGTAGCGATGTATTCGTACATTTCTCAGCTATCCAAGAAGACGGCTTCAAGAGTCTTGATGAAGGCCAAGCTGTAAACTTCGACGTTGAAGAAAGCGATCGTGGCCCACAAGCAGTTAACGTTACAAAAGCATAATTAACAGCTTAAATGGCTTAAACCGGTGATGAGAATTAATTCTCATCACCGGTTTTTTTGTCGTTTTGCAGCGGATGCTTAATTATCGTAAATAAGGCTTTACTAACAGCCAGACATTGGCTAAAGTAAGAATCATTAGAGAATGTAATTCTGATTATTAAAGGGTGGGATGACAGTGACAACCGATGAGATGATTATTGCGACTTGCTTGAAGGCTGGTAAAATCATGGTCGAGAATGGTTCGGAGATTTCGCGAGTAGATGATACGATGATGCGGATTGCTCAGAATGCGGGGGTTGTTGCTGCCAATACCTACGTGACGATTACGGGTGTCATGATGTCGATTCAAGGACGTAATGCAACGCAGATTGCCGCGGTTAACCAGCGAACGATCGATCTTGAAAAAGTGGCACAGGTCAATCAGTTATCCCGTGAATTTGCGGCTACGACCATTGATTTACCAACTTTATATCAACGGCTTAATCAGTTAGATGCAGCTTCGCGCTCATTTCCGTTGTGGTTGCAGTTGGTCGGTGCAGCCTTAGTCAGTGGCCCCTTGATGATTATGTTTCGTCAGGAAATTGTTAATACGTGGCCAACTGTTATTATTGGAACATTAGGTTACTTGGTCTTTTATCTGCTTAACCGGTATCTTAAAATTAAATTTTTGAGCGAGTTAACGGCGGCACTTCTAATTGGGTTTGGCGCGGAATGGGTGTGTCAGATTGGGTGGGGAACCAATGTCAATGATATTATTATCGGGTCGTTGATGCCACTAGTGCCCGGAGTGCCATTAACAAACGCCGTACGAGATACTCTGGCTGGTAATTTCGTCAGTGGGCCTGCACGTGGCGTGGAAGCGATGCTGAGTGCGGCAGCACTAGGCTTTGGGATCGCCGTTGTCATTACATTATTTTAAGTACGGGCACTAGCCTGGGTATTCGGAGGGATCATGATGGGCACAATTGGACAATTAGTGCTGGCTTACATTGCGGTACTGGGGTTTGGCCTGATTATTAATATTCCACATCAAGCGTTAAACGTTGCGGGCTGGATTGGTACCCTAACGTGGGGTGGCTATTTGATTGTTCAGGCTTTTGATGGTGGGGTCGTCTTAGGAAGCTTAATTGGCTCGGTCGGTATTGGCGTCCTCAGCAGCTTAGCAGCTCGCTACAAGAAGATGCCCGCTATTATCTTCAATATTCCGAGTTTAGTTTCATTCGTGCCCGGCAGTCAGGCTTATCAGATGGTGCGTAACTTTGCGCTGGGTAATTATCGTGAGGCGGTTTCATTCACGTTGCAAGTGATTATGATTACTGGTGCGATTGCATTGGGATTCTTATTAGCTGAATTACTCAACCGGCTTATCGCATTTTGTATTCGCCAGTGGCGGTTGCACCGATTGGAGTCGTAACCTAACTGTTGGCTGATTAGTTGTGAATCGTGAACAAAGTTTGCGGACGCTAAGACTAAGCGCCATAAATAAATTCCGCCAAAAGTGGTGGGTTAGTGCGACTAATTTGCCGTGTGCCAGCGTTCTGAATAGTTACGCGCTTAGATTAGTTATTACGACTCGCATTCAATACAGAAAAAGGCGCCAACTGAACTGCTCTACTAAGCAGTTCAGTTGGCGCCCTTTTTAATTAGTTAGCTGAGACATCGCAACAAGTAGTCACGACTCTTATCATCAAATCAGATGGTTAGTTTTGGTTAGCAAATTTTTCGCCGGTTGTCGCAGCCTTTAAATTAAGGGACTTACGTAAGACGTTCGTGACCCGTTGCTTTTCAGATTGCGAAACAACTTCGAAAGACTGACCATCAATCATCTTACCAGTACCCTGGGCGTGATCAGAGACGATATTCTTGGTTGCACTACGGTAATTAGTGACGATACTAGTTAAATTACCGAATGTTAAGTCAGTCCGTGTTTGTTTAGCAAGTGAATTTAAGAAATCTTGTTTAAGCAAGTTGGAAGCACTGGCGCTTTCTCCGATAATGGCGGCAATTAATTGCCGTTGCCGCTGTTGCCGACCATAGTCGCCGAGTGGATCATCATAACGCATCCGGGAGTAAGCCAAGGCTTTGGCACCATTCATATGTTCTTTTTGGCCCTTAGTAAAGGTGTAGCCTTCGTAGGTAAATGTCCGAATTGGAGTAATGTCAACGCCACCGATTTCATCCACAACTTTTTTCATGCCACCCATGTTGATCAGGGCGTAATAGTCGATTGGAACGTTCAACCATTTTTGAACGGTCTTGATGGTCGTTCCGGCACTACCATAAGCGTAGGCAGCGTTTAACTTAGTCGGGAAGTCCTGTTCGAAGCCGGAGACAGCTACTTCAGAATCACGTGGTAAACTCATCAGGGTCGTTGTCTTAGTCTTGGGGTTGATCGTTGCTAAGATGATCGTATCGGTCCGGCCTTTATAGTTCCGCCCGAGGGCCCCGGTATCAGTTCCGAGTAATAGGATCGAGACGGGTTTCTTGCCATTCAATACGGCGCTCGTATTCCGACTCTTTTTAATACCACTACTCTTGAAGACGGTGTCGGCCGCATTCTTGGCGTTAAAATAAGTTCGCGCGGCAAAGGCCCCGGTCCCAACTAATAACACGGCAATAATGATTAAAACGGTATTGCGAACGGGGTGCTTCTTCTTGGGCCCGTTGCCGTTCCCCTGTGAATTGTTTCCTTGTGATTTCTCACGATGCATTTCTGAGCGACTTGGCATGTCTTCCATGAACTCTTCCTCCAATGGTAATAGTTATTCATAGTTTAGCATTTTTTCGGGTCAGCGGGAACTGAATCCACGTAAGATTTAGCTTGATTACCGATGACTGTCAGATAAATCATAACCTTTTTGTTAATAAAACGTGATTAAAATGGGAATTCTTTGTTTTTTTTTAAGGTTCCCTGAGAGATATTAATGATTCGTTCAGTCGATTAATAGACTATGGTATAATTTTGTTAATTTTAATATTAAATGGGGGTTCTTGTTTTGATGATCGATAAGTCGCGTAGTCGGCCGATCAAGTTTGTCATTGGGGTAATTTTATTTGCCTACTTAAGCTATTTTATTAGTGACGGCGCGGTTGGTATTGATTTACTAGATGTGGCCTTAACGTCGCTGGTCCAAATTAGTAATAGCGGTATTTGGACGGTATTTTATAAGGTGATTGCTTGGTTGGCGTCACCCGGAATGGACATTTTGTGGATCGTCATCCTGGCGTTTCTAATGTACGGATTTAAATATAAGATTCAAGCGTTCTGGACGCTAGCATATATGGTTGGTTCAATGGCGTTAGGCTTTATTGTCAAGCACATCATCGGCCGAGCGCGACCAATTGGTCATTTAGCGCAGGATACCGGATATAGTTATCCCAGTGGTCACGTTTTAGGAACCTTCGTGTTGGTCAGCGTGATTATCATGTTGATTGTTCCTGAGTTGCCAAGTTATCGAATGGCAATGATCGTCAAGTGGGTGAGTGTCGTATGGTTAGTATTGGTCATTTTCTCACGTATTTACTTGAATGCACATTATCCAACTGATACGATTGGGGCCGTGCTATTGGCATGGTCTTGGAGTCAAATCATGCAATGGTTCTACGTTTTCTGGGCACCAGGATTATTGAAATGGCCGTTGTTTTATCGTTCATATTTATAAAGACAATTAACAAACTTAAACTAATCTATTATTTAGCAGGCAACCGTGTCACTAAATAATAGACTCAAAATAAAAAATCGTTTGCTTTAATCGACACTACTCGGCTGATTGCGAGAAATTGATCGAAGCAAACGATTTTTTGTTTACATCTATAAAATATTAACTAGCAACGACTGGTAATGAACTAACGATTATCAGCTAGCCATTCAAGTGCTAATGTTAACCAGTGGGCGACGTGCGGCTGATTGGCGTCTGGTTTCCATGCTGTTTGTGCATTCGCAAGGGCTAGTCCGTGTGGGCCATGTTTAAAGACGTGTAGTTCATAAGGAATCTTAGCAGTTGCTAACGCAGTCGCGTAGGCAAGCGTATTGGTTGCTGGAACAATTGGGTCGTCAGCCGTTGTCCAGATAAAAGTCGGCTGATTATCTGAATTGACGTGTTGGTCAGCGGCCAGTTCATTCGGCGTTGGTGTCCAGGTAGCCAAGGTCGCGTCATCCTTGGGAAAACCTAGCAATGGACTGATGACTGGATAGCCGAGTACCACGTTATTCGGCTTTAACATGGCGGGCGTTACGTTTAATTCAGTTGCCACGCGGGTCGCCCAGTAATCGTTATACAGTGCCACAATGTGACCACCCACGCTAAAACCAGCAGGCGTGATCTGTTGCGGATCAATATGCCATTCGGCCGCGTGTTGACGAAGCAAGTTGACTGCTCGTCCTAAATCTAATACGGGTGCTAATCCGAGTGGTTGTTGATCAGTGAGTAGCGTATATTCCAAGTAAAAGGCCTGGTAACCGTGCCCAGCGAAAGCCATGGCGAGACTCTCTGCTTGCGCCACTGGAATATGCGTGTATGAGCCGCCCGGGACGATAATAATGGCGGGTAAGTTCGTTTGGTGTGCGTTCGTATCCGGTTGATGCAAATAACCGGTCAATTGCGCGCACGTCGCTGTTAATTTTTGCTTAATAACTTGCATGCAATCACCTCAATTTGATATGGTTAACATAACTATTATAACGCAAGTCAGGTGGAACAGATATGGGCATGGTTACGGTTACAACTCGGAATGAGCAACTCGAGTTACGGCCATTTACGTTGGCAGATACAGAGGATTATTATGACTTAGTTCGTGATCCGTCAATTGCGGCATCGGCGGGCTTTACGCCAGCGCACAGCTTAGTGGAATCCGAATTCTTATTGAAACAGCAAGCGAAGTTACCACAGATTTTTGCGATTGAACTAACAGCGATCCACCGCGTGATTGGCAGTGTGGGGTTGTATGAGCGCATGAGGAATACGGGCGAACCAGCAACTTTAGAGATGGATCTCGGGTATATGTTGAACGCTCGATATTGGGGGCGGGGCATTATGACGGCAGCAGTTGCACGTATTTTACGATACGGGTTTGAAACGCTTCATTTGCGGCGGATCACAGCCAGTTGTCTAGCTAATAATCCGGCGTCTAAGCGAATCTTAGAGCATGCTAATTTTCGACAGTATGATGCTGTTCGCCATCCAGATTACGCCCCGTTTGGCGCTGGTCAGACGGAGTTATTCTTTGATTGTGTGGAATTAAACCTTTAGGAGGTGAGTTAATGCAACTCGCAAAATCGTTTGAACAGGCCGCCTGCGTGTTGGTATTGTTGGCTACGCAGCAACCTGAGATTCCGTTGACTGCGGATGTCTTGCACGAGCGAATTGGTGGTTCCGCTTCGTATATTCGGAAGATTATTCGTAAATTAGTAGTGGCAGGACTGGTCACGTCCACCAGTGGAAATAACGGGGGTGTCCACTTGGCACGCTCACCTGAGGACATTTCAATTACAGATGTGGTCGCGGCCATCGAGGGGACGTTGCAGACCTTTCCGAATTATGGTTATTTTGACCGAGTATTTAAGGACGTTGAACCGGTCGCTCATGAAGGGACGAAAGTGGTCAACGGGATTTTTTCGCGAGCGGATCAATTATGGTTAGATTTTTTAGACCAGCAAAAACTGGCGACGTTGATCAAGAAATTATTAGTTGTTACTCAAATCCCAGTGTTGGATTGGACGAATTACTCAGATGATAAAATGGCCCAATTAAATGCGTTGCTTAGTCGGATGCGGGCACATAAGTGAGACGCCGTACAAACTCGATAAAAATTGGGAGCGGTTTCGCTTGGTAAACCAATATTGACGCGCTTTTGCCAATCGGGGATCATTTTCAAAATGATACACTTTATTTCACAAGGCTGAAAATGCTGTTATTAAAGCGTTTTTTATGGTATTCTAACAATGAATTTCACAAGATAGAGGGGAACAACATGCCAGATAAGAAATATTACGGGGCCGATGCGATCGTCGACAGCCTTGTAAACCACGACGTTAAGTACGTATTCGGGATTCCAGGCGCTAAGATCGATCGGGTCTTTGAGCGCTTGGAGCACCCAGTCAATCCGAAAAGTCCGCGGTTGATCGTGACGCGGCATGAACAGAATGCCGCGTTTATCGCTGCCGGAATCGGTCGGATTACTGGGAAACCTGGTGTAGTGATGACAACATCTGGCCCCGGTGCCAGCAATTTAGCCACGGGGCTCGTAACGGCAACTGCTGAAGGTGACCCAGTCTTGGCAATTTCTGGTCAAGTTCAGCGTGCTGACTTGTTACGGTTGACCCACCAAAGTATGAATAACGCGGCACTATTTAAGCCGATTACAAAGTACAGTGCGGAAGTTCAAGAACCGGAAAACATTTCGGAAGTGCTCGCAAACGCCTACCAAGAAGCCACAGCTGCTAAGCAGGGTGCCAGCTTTGTTAGTGTGCCACAAGATGTCACTGATTCGATTGTACGCACACCTGTTATTACACCAATCCAGGCACCTAAGTTAGGACCTGCTAGCCCGGTCGAAGCCACGTTATTAGCACAAAAAATCAAAGCAGCTAAGTTGCCGGTCTTGCTAGTTGGGATGCGGGCTTCTTCACCAGAAGTGACGAAAGCAATTCGGAACTTGGTGGCTGCTGCTAATCTACCAGTTGTCGAGACTTTCCAAGCGGCAGGCGTGATCTCACGTGATTTGGAAGCCAACCATTTCTTCGGTCGGGTCGGGTTATTCCGTAACCAACCAGGGGATATGTTACTAAAGAAGTCCGACTTAGTGATTGCGGTCGGTTATGACCCGATTGAATATGAACCCCGCAACTGGAATGCGGAAGGCAAATCCCGTATCGTGGTTATCGATGCAATGCGCGCTGAAATTGATCATAATTTCCAACCGGAAACCGAATTGATCGGTGATATTGCCCAGACGTTAGACTTTTTGTTGCCGTACATGAAGGGCTATGATATTAGCGATAGTGCGCGAGCTTACTTGGGTGAATTACAAGAACGGCTTCAGACGCGTGATTTCGTACCTAATATTGATAAGCAGTCCAAGTTAAATCATCCGCTGTCAGTAATTGCAGCCTTACAACAACGGGTCAGTGATGACATGACAGTGACGGTCGATGTCGGCAGTCATTATATCTGGATGGCGCGTCACTTTCGGAGCTATGAACCACGGCACTTGTTGTTCAGTAATGGGATGCAAACGCTAGGGGTGGCCTTACCTTGGGCAATTGCAGCGGCTTTGGTTCGTCCAGATACGCAAATCGTATCTGTCTCTGGTGATGGTGGTTTCCTATTTTCCGCCCAAGAGCTGGAAACGGCTGTTCGACTGAAGCAAAATATCGTTCATTTGATCTGGAATGATGGCACCTACGATATGGTTAAATTCCAAGAAGAAATGAAGTATGGTGAGGATGCAGCGGTCCACTTTGGTCCAGTTGATTTTGTGAAGTATGCTGAAAGCTTTGGTGCGACTGGCTTGCGGGTAAACCAACCTGCTGATTTGGAAAAAGTGCTTGATCAGGCCTTTGCCACGGATGGTCCAGTTGTGGTGGATATTCCAATTGATTATTCTGATAACAAGGCGTTAGGTAAGACAATGTTACCAGACCAGTTTTATTAAAATTAACATTAGTGACCGGTTGTCAAAAGATGGTCGGTCAGATATAATGGTTGAGTATATCGAAAGAAGAGGATGCGGTTAACAATAGTAGCCGGCTGGAAGTGGGTCACCACTTATGAAGGTCAGTGAACGGGGCAACCGCCGAAATCGATGGATCAGTGACCGATTCATCCGTTGGGTCTTGGTTGAATAAATCAAGGACTGTCGCAGCTAGAATAGTTGCGGGGCGCTATCGACGATGAAATCAGCAACTATGTCAATCAATCTGATTAAAGTCTTTTTGCGCACGTTATCGTGAGGCAGAGAGGCTTTTTATTTTGATTGTGCTAACCTGAATCGGTGTGAACACTTTTAGATATAAATCGATTTTTGGAGGTTCTGCAATGGCAGAAAAACAACATCAGGAAGTGCATCGTTCCTTACAGACGCGGCATTTATCCATGATTGCATTAGGTGGTAGTATCGGGACCGGGCTGTTTGTCGCGTCCGGTTCGGCAATTTCAACGGCTGGGCCAGGGGGAGCATTACTGGCCTACGTTGGTATTGGAGTGATGGTTTACTTTTTAATGACTAGTCTGGGCGAAATGGCAACTTATTTGCCCGTTTCAGGTTCGTTTTCCACGTATGCCACTAAGTTTGTTGACCCGGCACTTGGGTTTGCGATGGGCTGGAATTACTGGTTCAACTGGGCAATCACGTTAGCGGTCGATATTAGTACGGCGGCGATTGTCATGCAGTTCTGGTTGCCATCCGTGCCGGGGTGGGTTTTTAGTCTGATTGCGCTCGTTTTGATTTTTACGATCAACGCGCTGTCAGTCCGGTCGTTTGGAGAAACTGAGTACTGGCTTTCGCTAATTAAAGTGGTGACCGTGCTCGTATTCTTGGTTATCGGTGTCTTGACGATCGTGGGAATCATGGGCGGTCATGCCACTGGCCTCAGTAACTTTACCTATAAAAAGGCACCATTTGTTGGTGGAATTCCAACGATTTTGAGTGTCTTCGTGGTCGCTGGTTTTTCGTTTCAAGGAACCGAATTAATTGGGATCACGGCCGGGGAGTCAGCAACACCGGAGAAAAGTATTCCGGCGGCTATTAAACAAGTTTTCTGGCGTATTTTGTTATTTTACATTTTAGCCATTTTCGTGATTGCGGCGATTATTCCTTATACGTCGAAAGATCTTCTAGGGTCATCAGCGAGCGATATTGCCATCAGTCCGTTTACGTTAGTCTTTAAACGGGCTGGGTTGGCGGCTGCGGCCAGTGTGATGAACGCAGTGATCTTGACGTCCGTATTGTCAGCTGCTAATTCGGGGATGTACGCCTCGACACGGATGTTATATTCTTTGTCATTACAGGGTTATGCCCCCAAGACATTTGGTCGGGTCAATCGTCGTGGGATTCCAATCATGGCATTATTAGGAACGACGGTGATCGGATTACTCACGTTCTTGTCGAGTCTATTCGGTGAACGAATTTATATTTTCCTCGTTTCGGCCAGTGGGTTAACGGGCTTTATCGCTTGGCTAGGAATCGCTATTTCGCATCTGCGTTTCCGTCGCGCGTTTGTTAAGCAGGGTCATCAATTGAGTGAATTGCGGTACCATGCCAAGTGGTTCCCATTTGGCCCGTGGTTCGCCTTTATCTTGTGTGTCGTGGTCATTATTGGTCAAGACTTACATTCATTTGCAACGCTTGATTGGCAGGCTATTGGGGTGACCTATATGAGCATCCCGTTATTCATCATCTTGTATGTCTATTATAAGATTCGTCACCATACTAAGATGATTCCACTAGACAAGGTTGATTTGACACGCAAACGGCACCATCAAGATTAAGCACGCACTTTGATAGTTTGAGTAAATGCGGTTGACACTGGGTCAATCGCATTTTTTGACGGCGAGAGTTGGGCCTGTCAACTCAAGGCGCGGTCGTATTTTTAGGTGTCCTGATTTATGCTGATAACACTGCTCACAACAGATGGTCACGGCGGATCGTTATGAGCGGGGGCTTGCACGATTGTAATGATAGCAAGCGGCAAATTGAGGGTGCGCTAATCTGATATCTATGGTAATTTGATAGAATGAGAATATGGAATCATTAAAAATTCGCAAACTTATCCTTAAGAATAGGCTAGTCGGCTATGACTATGCTAAGCTGAAATGAGAAAGGCAGCGAGAGAGATGTTAAAGAGAAATTTGTTAAGAGGTCTAGCATTAGTGTCATTAGCAGGTGTCCTGGCTGGCTGTGGTGCTAGCCAGTCGACGTCTAAAGCGACTAGTAGTTCTACGAGTGCTAAGTCGACGAAGACGCAGACCAAGCGGCAACGACTGATTAGTGCCTTACCGAAAGGCGTTAAATCGACCGATAGCGACTTAGTGGTCGTCAATAAGTGGCATAAGCGCGCTGAGATGACATTTAATAAGTCGAGCGTGGATGGTATTGAAGTCCGTAGTTCTATCGTCAAACCATTGGAAGCCTTTCTAGCGGGGGCAAAAAAAGCCGGCTATCCAGCAACAATCGTGTCTGGGTATCGCTCAGTCGCTTATCAAAAAGAGGTTTGGGATCAGTCGATTCAAACCTATGAGAATCAAGGAAAATCAGCCAAGGAAGCCTTAAAGCTGACTAAAGAATATGTCGCAGTTCCTAGTGGTAGTGAGCATGAAACTGGTCTCGCAGCAGATATCATGAACACGCACTGGTACAGCACTCATGGTAATCAATTATTGTCATCATCCGACAAGAACAAGGGTCAGCAGTGGTTGATTAATCACGCGGCGGACTATGGATTTGTGTTGCGCTTTACTAAAGATGGTAAGCAGTCGACCGGGATTGACTATGAATCTTGGCATTTCCGTTACGTTGGTAAGGCGAGTGCGGAATTCATGACTAAGCACAATTTGACTCTCGAACAGTACGTCAGTTTGCTGCAAGCTCGAGAAAAGGCGGCCAAGTAATAAGCTAGCCGTATTATTGATGGCCCCAATTAATACCATTTATGGCGTACGTTAGGAATTAGCTAGCGTGCGCTTTTAAATTGTCTTCGGTTTAGCAATGTGGGTTCGTCTCAACTGAGTATTATTTGGTCACGACACGTTGTCACTTGATCATGCTGGTCAGAGGCCGCACTCAAAGCTGAAGTGCCACCAGCGCCGGCTTGGGTAACCCAGTGTGTGTTAGTGAGTTGCTTGGATCGCTGACTAGTGCGTCGCAGTTGTGGCTGGTGCGAAGTTTTTTACTGAATTAACTCACCAGATATTGCATTTTAAGACGTGGGTGCGTACAATATGTAGTGTTGCTTTTAGAGATAATCAAAATTTTGACGTGATTAAAAGGAGAGACGCCCCATGCTTGTAATGTCAGGAACAATCGGTGCCGGCAAGACGAGTTTAACGCAGTTAGTGGCTAACCACTTTGGTTCTAAAGCGTTTTACGAGTCAGTTGATGATAATCCCATTTTGCCGTTATTTTATAAGGATCCTAAGAAGTACGCCTTCTTATTACAAATCTATTTTTTAAATAAACGGTTAGACAGTATTAAATCAGCTTTTGCTAACGATCTGGACGTCTTAGACCGGTCGATTTTTGAAGATTCATTATTATTTCATTTGAATGGTGATCTTGGCCGGGCGACGAATACCGAAGTTGACATTTATGATTCATTATTAGATAACATGATGCAGGAATTGCCAGAAGCGTCTCATCAAAAGAGTCCTGATTTACTTATTCATATCAATATTTCTTTTGATACGATGCTCAAACGAATCCAAAAGCGGGGCCGTTCTTACGAACAAATTGATCAAGATCCTGATTTATATAAATATTATCAGACTTTGAATGAACGCTATGACGACTGGTACGCTAATTATGATCATAGCCCGAAGATGCAGATCGACGGGGATCAGCTGGACTTTGTCGCCGATGCGGATGCGCGTAAGGAAGTCATTCGGTTGATCGACGAAAAAGTGGCTAGTTTAGGCTAGTTGCCTTTTTAGAATCAATGTTTTATAGTAGACAGTGAATATTAAACACGGCGCGTTTTTAAGTAGACGTTCAGAGAACCGGTGGGTGGTGTGAATCGGTAGTCGAAACTCCGGCGCGACAATGTGGGCAGGTAATACTGCACGGCACGGCCGTTATCCGTTTAAGGGTGGGATTAATCATGATCCTGAACTTGGGTGGTACCGCGAATCGCAGTCTCTTCGTCCCAATTGGGAGGAGAGACTGTTTTTATTTACGATTAAAAGTGAAAAGGAGACGTCGTTATGTTAGATGTTAAAATGATTCGTCAAAATCCAGATTTTGTAAAAGAACAGCTTGGTCATCGGGGCGTTGCTGCGAGTGACATCGATGATTTATTGGCCGCTGATGAAAAGCGTCGTGAATTGATCGCCAAGAGCGAACAATTGAAGTCGACGCGTAACCAAGTTTCAGGCGAAATTTCACAGAAGAAGCGGAACAAGGAAGACGCTAGTGCCGAAATTGCAGAAATGCAAAAGGTTAGCGCCGATGTGAAGACGTTGGATGAAGAACGGCGGACAGTCGATGCCCAAGTTCAGGATATGGCTGCACATTTACCAAACATGCCCCATCCCGACGTACCAGTTAGCTTGAAAGAAGAAGATGCCGTTGAATTACGTCGAATCGGGACACCACGGCATTTTGACTTTACGCCGAAAGCACATTGGGATATCGGTGAAGATTTAGGCATCTTAGACTTTGAACGCGGTGCTAAGGTTTCTGGTAGTCGTTTCTTATACTACGTGGGCGATGGTGCTAAACTGGAACGCGCCGTTTACAACTTTTTCTTAGACCAGCACGAAGCTGAAGGGTATACGGAAGTTTTGCCGCCATACATGGTCACTGATGAATCTATGTACGGTACCGGCCAATTTCCTAAGTTCAAGGAAGACGCTTTCCGGATTACGACGCAAGATTTGACGTTGATTCCAACGGCCGAGGTGCCATTAGTCAACTATTATCGTGATGAAGTTATTCCGGCTGAAAAATTACCAGTTTACTTTACGGCCTTATCACCAGCCTTCCGTGAAGAAGCTGGTAGTGCTGGTCGTGATACGAAAGGCTTGATTCGCTTACACCAATTCAATAAGGTTGAAATGGTTAAGTTCACGAAACCAGAAGATTCATGGGATGAATTAGAGAAGTTGACCAACAATGCCGAATCATTGCTAAAGAAACTTGGGTTACCATATCACGTTATTACGTTAACGACTGGTGACATGAGCTTCACAGCTGCCATGACACATGACTTGGAAGTTTGGTTCCCAGAACAAGACAAGTACCGGGAAATCTCGAGTTGTTCAAATTGTACTGATTTCCAAGCTCGGCGGGCGCACATTCAATATCGCGATGACGATGGCAAATTGCAATTCGTTCATACTTTGAACGGGAGTGGCTTAGCTGTCGGTCGGACCGTTGCGACCATTTTGGAAAACTATCAAAATGAAGATGGGACGGTTACGATTCCGGATGTATTAGTTCCATATATGCACGGTAAGACGAAGATTGAAAAACAAGGTTAATTGAGATGAAGTTAGCGAACTCGCAGTGATGCGAGTTCGCTTTTTTTGCATAATTAATGAGTATTAAAAGGAACTGTCGATTTTAAAATGTGAGTGGAAATAACGGCCGAGTTGACTAAATAATTGCGGGACGGGCAGAATGTCGGGACAACATTTCAGGCGCAAAAGGGCGAAAAAGCTGGGTTTACTGAAATTTATTCACCTTTTTTTGAAAATAGGGTTTGCTATTTTCGGCTACCGTGCTATAATATTTCTTGTCGGAAAAATATAACTTGTTTATCCAGTAAAAAGTATATTTATCCATTTATTTGAAAAAAGTTGTTGACAAGTATTCAACATGATGATAAAGTTAAATAGTTGTCAAGGCATACCAGTAAGAACTGTTTGAACCGGCAACAAGGCATGATTAACATCATGCGGGTGTGGCGGAACTGGCAGACGCGCTAGATTTAGGTTCTAGTGTCTTACGACGTGGGGGTTCGAGTCCCTTCACCCGCACATGCCGACTTAGCTCAGTTGGCAGAGCATCTCACTAGTAATGAGGAGGTCGGAGGTTCGAATCCTCTAGTCGGCATTTACAATTTAATAGCTTTATTATGCGGAAGTAGTTCAGTGGTAGAACATCACCTTGCCATGGTGGGGGTCGCGGGTTCGAATCCCGTCTTCCGCTTTTAATTTGCCGGGGTGGCGGAATTGGCAGACGCACAGGACTTAAAATCCTGCGGTTAGTGATAACCGTACCGGTTCGATCCCGGTCCTCGGCATTTTAAATAAGCACCCATAGCGCAATTGGATAGAGTGTCTGACTACGAATCAGAAGGTTGTAGGTTCGACTCCTACTGGGTGCATTAGTATCGGGAAATAGCTCAGCTTGGTAGAGCACCTGGTTTGGGACCAGGGGGTCGCAGGTTCGAATCCTGTTTTCCCGATCGTTTAACACAGTCTTAGTTAAGTGCTAAGGCTTTTTATTTAATTTTCTCGGGAAGTAGCTCAGCTTGGTAGAGCACTACGTTCGGGACGTAGGGGTCGCAGGTTCAAATCCTGTTTTCCCGATTACGGTTAAACCAACTAATCCAGTCATTTGGCTGGATTTTTTTATGGCCTTTTTTGTAAGCAGGGGTGTTTCAACGGTCAGGGGACACTTTTGCGACGTTACTCACTAAGTCAGCCATGTGAAGAATACGGTGGTTGTGACTCATAATCCCGACAAGGCAACAGCCACTGTTAGTCATGAGCTCGGAGAAATTAGTCTCGGAACTGCTGTTCATCGTTGTGATACCAGTGCCCATCGCCTGCAATGAGGAGTGACTCAACTTGACATATTTTAAATAGGTAGTTCAATGAATATGGAGACCTAATAATTTAATCATTATGAGGTTCTAAACGGTTGAATCAATTGAAAGCAAACGTTCGGCGTGCTATGCTGTAACAACCGTTAAGCACATGCTAGTCCGCGGTTTGGGTGAAATTCTTTGCTTTTTTCCATTATCCTCGTATAATAATAGTCAATATTAGTCAAAGATAATGAAAAGGGTGAAGCACATGCAAAGTCAAAATATCTCGGATATTATTGAAAAGTATTTAAAAAGTATTTTGGCGGACTCGGAGCATGTTGAAATTCGACGGTCAGAAATTGCCGACCTTTTCAACGTGGTACCCTCACAGATTAATTATGTGATTAAGACCCGGTTTACGATCCAAAATGGTTACTTAGTTGAAAGTAAACGTGGCGGTGGTGGTTATATTCGCATTGAGAAGGTTAATTTGGTCGATGATGCTGATGTGTTGGACGCCCTCATACAGGTGATCGGCGATTCAATCACACAACGAGATGCTTATGCGGTCGTCCAAAGTTTATACGAGGACGACGTCTTAAATCGTCGAGAAGCGCAATTGATTTTAGTGGCGATTGACCACGAGACGTTAGGATTAACGGACCGGGACTTAGAAAACAGTCTGCGGGCCCGGATAATTATCGGAATCTTGAACCACTTGCGTTACGAAAGCTAAAGAAAGCGAGGAATCGCAATGGATAACTTATTTACACCTAGTGCCAAAAGTGTGCTGGTACTGGCACAGGAACAGGCCAAATATTTCAAGCATCAGGCAGTTGGTACGGAGCATTTGCTATTAGCATTGGCCATCGAAAAGAATGGAATTGCTAATAAGGTGCTACAACAATATGCCGTTAGTGAAGATGACATTCGTGAAGAAATCGAACGGTTCACTGGCTATGGGACGTTGAGCAATGTTGGCAAGGATACTTACTTGCCATATTCACCAAAGGCCAAAGAAATTTTGTCCGTTGCCGGTGATGAAGCAAAACGGCTCGGTGCCAACAAGATTGGAACGGAACATTTGTTGTTAGCGATGCTCTCTGATGAAAGTATCCTTTCCTCGCGAATTTTAATGAATTTAAACTTAGATCTAGGTCAGACGCGTAAAGTCGTTCTTCGCAAGCTAGGTGTCAGTGACGCCATGAGTAAGCGCAAGGGTAACGCGGCTAATCGCGGTGGCAAGAAGACTGAAGGAACGCCAACCTTGGATTCTCTGGCGCGCGATTTGACCCAATTAGCTAGTGAACAAGAAATGGACCCGGTAGTAGGTCGTTCCAAGGAAGTCAAACGGGTCATTCAGATCCTGTCACGGCGGACGAAGAATAATCCGGTCTTGATTGGTGAACCTGGGGTTGGGAAGACTGCAATCGCCGAAGGTCTAGCCCAAAAGATTGTGGCCGGTGATGTGCCAACTGATATGGCAGATAAGCGTTTGATGATGCTCGATATGGGATCGTTAGTCGCTGGGACAAAGTATCGTGGTGAATTCGAAGACCGCCTGAAAAAAGTGATTGATGAAATTTACAACGATGGCCATGTGATCTTATTTATCGATGAATTGCATACCTTGATTGGTGCCGGTGGTGCTGAAGGGGCTATTGATGCCTCTAATATTCTGAAACCCGCACTTGCACGAGGGGAACTCCAAACGATTGGGGCAACCACTTTAAATGAGTATCAAAAGTACATTGAATCTGACGCTGCGTTGGAACGGCGTTTTGCAACGGTCATGGTCAATGAACCGACCGAAGACGAAGCCGTTGAAATCTTAGATGGACTACGGCCACGCTATGAAGAACATCATCGGGTTACGATTACGGATGAAGCTGTTGATCAAGCAGTCAAGCTATCCAGCCGGTATATCAGTGATCGTTTCTTGCCTGATAAGGCCATTGACTTGATGGATGAGGCGGCAGCTAAAGTCCGCATCGATCAGATGGATCAACCAACAAAGCTATCCAAGAACCAGGACAAGTTAGCGCAACTGCGTGAGGATAAGGAAACAGCGATCGAAGCACAAGATTTTGAACAGGCCGCTGATATTCGTAAGCAGGAGATGCAACTGAAGCAACGCCTAGATCGAATCGAAGCTGACCAAGACGCCGAAGTGACTGAGGGGGCAACACCACACTATGATTTACAAGTCACAGGTGAGGATATTGCTCAGGTCGTTGCCGAATGGACCGGGGTTCCGTTAACGCAATTGCAAAAATCTGAAAGTGAACGCTTAGTTAACTTGGAAAAGATTTTGCATGAACGGGTTGTTGGACAGCCAGAAGCCGTATCCGCAGTGGCTCGTGCTATTCGCCGTGCGCGCAGCGGGTTGAAAGATCCGAGTCGGCCAATTGGTTCCTTTATGTTCTTAGGACCAACTGGGGTTGGTAAGACGGAGCTAGCAAAAGCCTTGGCAGCAGCGATGTTCGGGTCTGAAGATAATATGATTCGGATCGACATGTCTGAATACATGGAACGCTATTCGACTAGTAGTTTGATTGGCTCGGCACCTGGTTACGTTGGTTATGACGAGGGCGGTCAGCTGACAGAGAAGGTTCGCCAGAAACCATACTCGGTCGTGCTATTTGATGAAGTTGAAAAAGCTCATCCGGACGTCTTTAACATTTTGTTACAAGTTTTGGATGACGGCTACTTGACGGATTCTAAGGGTCGGAAGGTAGACTTCAGAAATACGATTCTGATTATGACGTCGAACCTTGGGGCAACCACACTTCGTGATGAAAAATCAGTTGGTTTTGGTGCAACTGATAAGGCCAATGACTACAATGCGGTTGCTGCGACGATTCGAGCAACGTTAAAACAGACGTTCCGCCCAGAATTCTTAAACCGGATCGACGAAACAATCGTCTTCCATTCATTGAATAAGGAAGAATTACACGAAATCGTTAAGTTGATGTCACAAGAAATTGTTGATCGAGTGGCCCAACAAGGTATCAAGATCAAAATCACTCCGGCTGCCATTGACGTGGTTGCGAAGGCTGGCTTTGACCCTGAGTACGGAGCACGACCAATTCGACGGGCATTACAGACTGAAATCGAAGATCGGTTGAGTGAAGAATTATTGACCGGCGCGATCAAGGTCGATGACCAAGTTACGATTGGTGCTAGCAAGGGTACCATTACAATTAATATTAAAAACCAGCCTAAGGCAGATGGTCGTTCGACCGTTTCCTCAAAGTAGGCGCGATTAAATTAAAGATGACGCTTGAAGTGGTAGTCCACTTCAGGCGTCATCTTTTAGGTTCAATCGGTATTAAGATGCTACCCACTGAAGTGAACTGTAGGATCTGAGGCTGGTGGTTCGGTGCTGATTGGTGTAAATTATAATAGGAAATAAAGTCAAGAAAGAAGATGATAACATGGCGACACGAGCCGAACAGATGGCGAAGACGCACCAGGCGATTTTAGACACAGCCCGGGAACTGTTTTTAAGAAATGGGTATGATGCGACAAGTACGCGCGACATTGCGAATGCGATTGGCATTACGCAGCCCGCGCTTTATCACCATTTTAAAGATAAAGAGGTCATCTTTCTGGCTGTCATTACGACGGTCGGTGCGGAAATCAAGGCTGGCATTGAAGCGATTCAAGTCCGTGCGGATTGGTCTCCGTTGGATCAATTAACAGAAGTCTCGCTATTACTAACGCATAAGCATCCGGCTGATGTCTTCACGTTAATTCATTCCAGTTTCAAAGCATTAACGCATGAACATATTCGCGAGTTGGGCGGCATATTTGTTACTGATTATGTGAAGCCGATTCAAACCGTTTTTGAGCAACCTGACATGCAACTACATGTGGGGGTCACGCCACAGATGGCGACGAATTTCTATATCACCAGCTTGAGTCCGCTGTTTAACAGTTTTCATCAAATCGGTGATCCTCATGCTGACGAGCGGACCCGCGTTCAAACCCTTTTGAAGATGATCTTATACGGGGTTGCGAGTGAACCAGAAAACTAATGGCGGCAGAGAAGTCTACTAGTTGACAACTAACGTTATTCGATGTATATTATAACTTGTCTGTAACCGTGAACTCGAGCGAACGCGCAATCTATTGTCTGTGCGGCTCGTTAATATAAATCCAAAAATAGTCAACTTAAGCGACTATTTTTGGTTTTTTTATGCCTAAAATTCGGTCAAAAACGCATTTGTAACACAAATGTAATATTTGGCTGGAGGTGGCGGGTTCCGGAATAATAAGAAGGGGTGAACAACTTGGCCGGACATTTAGTAAAATACGGTAAACACCGTACCCGTAGAAGTTATGCACGTATCAAGGAAGTTCTTGATTTGCCTAACTTGATCGAAATCCAGACCGATTCTTACCAATGGTTCTTGGATGAAGGTCTCCGGGAAATGTTTGAAGATATTATGCCGATCGACGATTTCGCAGGAAAACTTTCACTTGAATTTGTCGACTATCAATTATTAGAACCAAAGTACACCGTCGAAGAAGCTCGTGAACATGATGCCAACTACTCGGCACCATTGCACGTTACCCTACGTTTAACTAACCATGAAACTGGTGAAATTAAGTCGCAAGACGTATTCTTCGGTGATTTTCCATTAATGACTGAACAAGGGACGTTTATTATCAACGGTGCCGAACGGGTCATTGTTTCACAATTGGTTCGTTCACCCGGCGTTTACTTCAATGAAGAATTAGATAAAAATGGGCGTCCTAGCTACGGCACAACGGTTATTCCTAACCGGGGTGCTTGGTTAGAACTTGAAACTGACGCCAAGAATGTTTCATACGTACGGATCGACCGTACGCGGAAGATTCCATTGACGGAATTAGTCCGGGCCTTAGGCTATGGTTCTGACGATGACATTATTGACATGTTGGGTGAAACTGACAGTTTGATGTTGACGTTGGAAAAGGACGTTCATAAGAACACCGACGACTCCCGGGTTGAAGAATCCTTAAAAGATATCTACGAACGGCTACGTCCTGGTGAACCTAAGACGGCTGACAGTTCGCGGAGCCTATTGACTGCTCGGTTCTTCGATCCAAAACGGTATGACTTCGCACCAGTTGGTCGCTACAAGGTTAACAAGAAGTTAAGCATGAAGACGCGCTTAATGGACCAAACGTTAGCTGAGACATTAGCTGATCCTGATACTGGTGAAGTTATTGCGCAAAAGGATACGGTCATTGACAAGAATGTCATGGCTAAACTATCCCCATACTTGGAACGTGACGACTTTAAGACGGTTACTTACACACCATCTGACGAAGCCGTTGTTACGAATCCAATGGTCTTACAAGTTGTTAAGGTTTATTCACAAAACGACCCTGAAAAGGTTGTGAACGTGATTGGTAATGGCAACATTGATTTGAAGTTCAAGCACATTGTGCCTGCTGATATCATTGCTTCCATTAATTACTTCTTCAACTTGCAAGAAGGTCTTGGCTCAACCGATGATATTGATCACTTGGGTAACCGGCGGATTCGTTCCGTGGGTGAATTATTGCAAAACCAATTCCGGATTGGGTTATCCCGGATGGAACGGGTTGTGCGTGAACGGATGTCGATTCAAGATGCTGCGACGGTAACGCCACAACAATTGATTAACATTCGCCCAGTGGTTGCTTCAATTAAGGAATTCTTTGGGTCATCACAATTGTCACAATTCATGGACCAAACCAACCCCTTAGGTGAATTAACGCATAAGCGGCGTTTATCAGCCTTAGGACCTGGTGGTTTGACTCGTGATCGGGCCGGATATGAAGTTCGTGACGTGCACTATACCCACTACGGTCGGATGTGCCCAATCGAAACGCCTGAAGGCCCTAACATTGGTTTGATCAACAGTTTGTCTTCTTATGCGAAGGTCAACCGTTACGGCTTCATCGAAACGCCATACCGGCGTGTCGATTGGACAACGCATAAGGTTACCGATAAGATCGACTACTTAGCAGCCGATGAAGAAGACCAATTTGTGATTGCACAAGCCAACTCTCCATTGAATGATGATGGTTCTTTCGTTGAAGACACTGTTTTAGCTCGTAACAAGGAAGAAAACTTGGAAACGCCAATCGAAAATGTCGATTACATGGACGTTTCGCCTAAACAAGTGGTTGCCGTCGCAACGGCATGTATTCCTTTCTTGGAAAACGATGACTCTAACCGTGCTTTGATGGGTGCCAACATGCAACGACAAGCGGTGCCGTTACTTGATCCTCACGCGCCATTAATTGGGACTGGGATTGAATATAAAGCTGCACATGACTCAGGGATTGCCTTGATTTGTCGTCATGAAGGAACGGTTGAATACGTTGATGCTCGCGAAGTTCGCGTTCGTCGCGATGATGGTTCATTAGACACTTACAAGTTAATGAAATTCCGTCGTTCTAACGGTGGTAAGAACTATAACCAACGGCCAATCGTTAAAGTTGGCGATCACGTTGATAACGATGAAGTCTTAGCCGATGGTCCAGCAATGGAAGGTGGGGAATTAGCCCTTGGGCAAAACCCATTAGTTGCTTTCATGACTTGGAATGGTTATAACTTCGAAGATGCCATCATTATTAATGAACGTTTAGTCCGTGAAGACGTCTACACGTCAATTCATATTGAAGAATATGAATCAGAAGCACGTGACACCAAGCTTGGACCTGAAGAAATGACTCGTGAAATTCCTAACGTCGGGGAAGATGCATTGAAGAACCTTGACGAAGACGGGATTATCCGGATTGGGGCCGAAGTTAAAGACGGTGACATCTTGGTTGGTAAGGTAACGCCTAAAGGGGTTACGGAATTGTCAGCTGAAGAACGGCTTCTCCATGCGATCTTTGGTGAAAAGGCGCGTGAAGTTCGGGATACGTCACTCCGGGTTCCTCATGGTGGCGGCGGTATCATCCAGGACGTTAAGATCTTCACTCGTGAAAACGGTGATGAATTATCTCCTGGCGTTAACATGATGGTTCGGGTCTACATCGCACAAAAGCGGAAGATCCAAGTTGGTGACAAGATGGCCGGTCGGCATGGTAACAAAGGGACGGTTTCAATCGTGGTTCCTGAAGAAGACATGCCGTACATGCCTGATGGGACACCAATCGATATCATGTTAAGCCCAATGGGTGTGCCTTCTCGTATGAATATCGGGCAAGTGCTCGAATTGCATTTGGGGATGGCTGCTCGGAAGTTAGGAATTCACATGGCAACGCCTGTCTTTGATGGTGCTCAAGATACAGATATTTGGGAAGCCATTCGTGAAGCTGGGGTTGATTCAGATGCCAAGTCGATCGTCTATGATGGTCGGACTGGTGAACCGTTCGATAAGCGGGTCGCTGTTGGGGTCATGCACTACATGAAGCTTAGTCACATGGTTGACGATAAGATCCATGCTCGTTCAATCGGACCTTACTCTTTGGTTACGCAACAACCACTTGGTGGGAAAGCGCAATTTGGGGGCCAACGTTTCGGTGAAATGGAAGTTTGGGCCTTGGAAGCTTATGGTGCAGCTTATACCTTGCAGGAAATCTTGACTTACAAGTCCGATGACGTTGTTGGTCGGGTTAAGACCTATGAAGCAATCGTTAAGGGCGAACCAATTCCAAAGCCTGGCGTACCGGAATCATTCCGCGTGTTGGTTAAGGAATTGCAAGCACTCGGTCTTGACATGAAAGTCTTGGATTCTGAAGACAAAGAAATCGAATTGCGGGACATGGATGATGATGACGATGAAGTTGTCAATGTCGATGCACTCAGCAAGTTTAAACAACAACAAGATGAGAAGGCTGCGGACAAGGCCGCAAAAGCTGACGCCGCTAAGCCTTCTGAAACAACCAACGCTCAGCAAGATAATCAATAAAAAGGGAGGTCGGTCCTTTGATCGATGTCAACAAGTTTGAAAGCATGCAAATCGGTCTGGCATCCCCAGACAAGATTCGCAGCTGGTCATATGGCGAAGTCAAAAAGCCAGAAACCATTAACTACCGGACATTGAAACCTGAAAAAGACGGTCTGTTTGACGAACGGATTTTTGGTCCTACTAAGGATTGGGAATGTGCTTGTGGTAAATACAAACGGATTCGTTATAAGGGTATTGTCTGTGACCGTTGTGGGGTCGAAGTGACTCGTAGTAAAGTCCGTCGTGAACGGATGGGTCATATCGAACTTGCCGCACCAGTTACTCACATCTGGTACTTTAAGGGAATTCCTAGCCGGATGGGATTAGTCTTAGACATGAGTCCCCGGGCACTTGAAGAAATCATTTACTTCGCTTCATACGTCGTTATCGAATCTGGTAATACGCCACTTGAAAAGAAGCAATTACTTTCTGAACGTGAATACCGTGAGAAGAAGGCTCAATATGGTAACGAATTTGAAGCTGCCATGGGTGCCGAAGCCATCAAACGGTTATTGAATAACGTGGATCTTGAAAAAGAGGCACGTGATTTAAAGGAAACTCTGAAGGATGCTTCTGGTCAGAAGCGGACCCGGGCCGTTCGGCGGCTTGATATCATCGAAGCTTTCGTGACATCTGGTAACGAACCAGCTTGGATGGTAATGGACGCAATTCCGGTTATTCCCCCGGACTTACGGCCAATGGTTCAATTGGAAGGTGGTCGTTTTGCCACCTCTGACTTGAACGACTTGTACCGGCGGGTTATCAACCGTAATAACCGGTTGAAACGCTTGTTGGACTTAAATGCACCTGGGATTATCGTGCAAAACGAAAAGCGGATGTTGCAAGAAGCCGTTGATGCGTTGATCGATAATGGTCGTCGTGGCCGTCCCGTTGCTGGTCCTGGTAACCGGCCATTGAAGTCTCTTTCACACATGTTGAAAGGGAAGCAAGGGCGGTTCCGTCAAAACTTACTTGGTAAGCGGGTTGACTATTCTGGTCGTTCGGTTATCGATGTTGGGCCTTTCTTGAAGATGAACCAAATGGGCTTACCACGTCAAATGGCGTTGGAATTGTTCAAACCGTTTATCATGAAGGAATTGGTTAAACGTGAATTAGCTTCTAACATCAAGAATGCTAAGCGAAAGATCGAACATGCTGATGACGATGTCTGGGGTGTGTTGGAAGACGTTATCAAGGAACATCCTGTTCTCTTGAACCGCGCCCCTACGCTTCACCGTTTAGGGATTCAAGCTTTCGAACCCGTCTTGGTTAGTGGTAAAGCGATGCGGCTCCATCCATTGGCTTGTGAAGCTTACAACGCCGATTTCGATGGGGACCAAATGGCTATTCACGTCCCACTTTCAGATGAAGCCCAAGCTGAAGCACGGCTCTTAATGTTAGCTGCCCACCATATTTTGGCGCCTAAGGACGGGAAACCTGTTGTTACGCCATCTCAAGATATGGTTATCGGTAACTACTACTTGACGACTGAAGAAATCGGTCGTGAAGGCGAAGGTATGATCTTCAAGGACTTGAATGAAGCTCAAAAGGCTTACCAATCAGGTTATGTACATTTGCATAGCCGGGTCGGCATTCAGGTCTCATCAATGCCTGACAAGCCATTCACGGACGATCAGAAGCAAGCAGTCTTAGTCACGACGGTTGGTAAGGCAATCTTCAACAACATTTTGCCTGGCAAGTTCCCTTACTTGAACGAACCAACTAACGATAACTTGATTGCTGGTACACCGGACAAGTATTTCTTGAAGCCTGGTGAAGATATTCATCAATTCTTGGATGCCCAGGAAATCATTCCACCATTCAAGAAGGGCTTCTTGGCCGACATTATCGCTGAAGTTTACAAGCAATATCACGTGACAGCAACGTCACTCTTGCTTGACCGGATGAAGGACTTAGGTTACAACATTTCAACTAAGTCTGGTTTGACGGTTGGGGTTGCCGATATTACTGGTTTGAAAGAAAAACCAGCAATTATCGCCGAAGCCCATAAACAAGTTAATACGATTTCAAAACAGTTCCGTCGTGGTTTAATTACTGATGACGAACGTTATGAACGGGTCATTGGTGTCTGGAACGACGCTAAGGACCAAATCCAACAAAAACTGATTGAAAGTTTCAACGCGGATAACCCAATCTTTATGATGAGTGATTCTGGTGCGCGTGGTAACATTTCAAACTTTACTCAGTTAGCTGGGATGCGTGGTTTGATGGCTGCCCCTAACGGTAAGATCATGGAATTACCAATCCTTTCAAACTTCCGTGAAGGTTTGTCTGTCTTGGAAATGTTCATTTCAACCCACGGTGCTCGTAAAGGGATGACCGATACGGCGCTTAAGACTGCCAACTCAGGTTACTTGACTCGGCGTCTGGTTGATGTGGCTCAAGATGTTATCGTTCGTGAAAAGGATTGTGGGACTGACCGTGGGTTGCGGATTCACGCAATCATGGAAGGTAACGAAGTCATCGAACCGTTGTATGACCGGATCTTAGGTCGTTACACGATGAAGACTGTCTTTGATCCTGAAACGCATGATGAAATTGTCGGTAACAACGTCTTGATCGACGAAGACTTAGCTCATAAAATCGTTGATGCTGGTGTAACGGAAGTTACGATCCGTTCTGCATTTACTTGCAACACTAAGCATGGGGTTTGTGAACATTGCTACGGCCGTAACATGGCTACTGGTGATGAAGTTGAAGTTGGTGAAGCTGTTGGGACAGTTGCCGCACAGTCTATCGGTGAACCCGGTACTCAGCTGACCATGCGGAACTTCCATACCGGTGGTGTTGCCGGGGACGATATTACCCAAGGGTTGCCTCGTGTGCAAGAAATTGTGGAATCACGGAATCCTAAAGGGCGTGCCGAAATCTCAGAAGTTACTGGGACGGTTGAATTAATTGAAGAAAATCCAGCGGAACGGACGAAGGAAGTTACGGTTAAGGGTGAAAATGATACCCGGACTTACACGTTGCCGTTAACAGCACGGATGGCGGTTAGTGAAGGCGACTTTATTCACCGTGGTGCTGCGTTGAACATTGGGTCGATCGATCCTAAGCAATTGATTCAAGTACGTGATGTCTTATCAACTGAAAACTACTTGCTCCGTGAAGTTCAAAAGGTTTATCGGATGCAAGGGGTTGAAATTGGCGATAAGCACGTTGAAATCATGATTCGGCAAATGTTACGGAAGGTTCGGGTCATGGATCCGGGCGATACCGACGTCTTGCCTGGGACGTTAATGGATATTGCAGACTTCAAGGACGAGAACTACAAGACCTTGATTGCTGGTGGTATTCCTGCAACGTCACGGCCAGTCATTCTTGGGATTACTAAAGCCGCTCTTGAAACGAATAGTTTCTTGTCAGCTGCTTCATTCCAGGAAACGACACGGGTCTTAACTGATGCTGCTATTCGTGGTAAGAACGATCCACTGATCGGGCTTAAGGAAAATGTTATCATTGGTAAGATCATTCCTGCTGGGACTGGTATGCCGGTTTACCGTCATATCAAACCAAAGGAAGTTGGCAACGTGGCTGATGGGGTTTACTCAATCAGCGACCTTGAAAAACAAATGCAAGAACAAGATGCTAGCAAGTAATTGCTAAGTAACTAAAAAGGGCGGCCATTGTGGTCGTCCTTTTTGTATGCACGATTGTAGGTAGGCTATCTGGGGCGTTCGGCGATGAAGGTTAATCTTCAGGGGGGGAAGACTAACTGAGCCTCGCTGGAAAAGTTCAAGTTTGTGTAAACTTGCTTAGTTAGTGTGTCCTGCACTGCGCTCCAGGCATTTCTGTTAATTGCTGGACTGCCGTGCCTTAATACTATATTGGTGAAACGTGTTCAGATTGGAATGAGACTTTCGGTTAGCTAACACTAATCCTCAGTCT
This sequence comes from Lactiplantibacillus sp. YT640, assembly GCF_049745435.1. Taxonomy (NCBI): domain Bacteria; kingdom Bacillati; phylum Bacillota; class Bacilli; order Lactobacillales; family Lactobacillaceae; genus Lactiplantibacillus; species Lactiplantibacillus sp. YT640. The sequence continues at coordinate 59,332 of NZ_JBMNVY010000008.1, read as the reverse complement.
CAGCCCGTCTAAACCGCACACTCTTGTAGTGCTAAGAAACGTCTTCCGCTCGGGATGGTGTTCGAATGGTGGGCACGTGCGTACGCAACTTTTGACGGATTAGTCGTTACTTTTTTGAGACCGGAATCTTATCAGGTAACTTTCAGGTTAATAATAGAATTGTGAGCTGTCCCCGATTTCTAAATCACCATATTACTACTGAGGGTCAGAACAACTGATACGATATTAACGCTTGTTTAAAGTTCCAAGTAGTAAACAATTCGACGACAAATTGTACCAGTTGAGTGGTCGTTCATCCGAACAGGACGCGCACTGACTAACAAGCAATAATCGGACGTACTAGAACATTGCAATTATAGCTCGCTATGCGAGACCCGTGAGTTGGGTGACCATGATGAAGCTCCAACTGATGAAGGGCACGAATGGTAAGCGATGGCGTGGGGCACTGATGATAAAACCAACTAATGCGGCAACGGCCGCAATGGCGAGACAGGTCAACAGTGTGTCGGCTGGAATGATGAAAACAAGCATGAGTAGAACGTCAACATCGCCGAGACCAAAGGTGGCAGTTAGCCGGGCCAGCAAGTATAACCCGACTAGTAAGGCAAGTACGAGGTAGAGACTGATCGTCAGGGGTGGCCGTTGTTGCCATAAGTCCAGTCCGGCTGGAAGAAGTAATGTCAGCGGGTAGACTTCAAAAGTGAGATAATCAGTAAGACTATTGAAATCAATACCAAGTAACCAATCAGAAGTGGCAGCGTCAATGACAATGACGCACTGCTAGAAGCTAGTAGACTACCACAAAGTAATTCAATCAGACTGGAACGGAGGCTGATAGGAGTGCGACAATCATAGCACTGTCCCCGTTGAAGTAGAATGCCGAGTAATGGTATCAGTTGCCAGAACCGTAATTGATGCCGGCAGTGTGGACACCTTGATCGTTGAGTGCTAATGAGTATGTGTCCGTTGCTGATGCGTTCCGCCATACAGGTCACGAATGAGCCCAGACAGAGGCCAATAATAAAAAGACTGCTGGTTAACATGGAAGGACCACCTTTCATCACTAGTTACGCAATGTAAAGCACCACTATTTTTTCAGGACATTTATTGACAACTTCGGCATGTCATGATAGTCTAGTAAAGGTGCTTTTTGCAGACAGATTCCTGTATCAGGAATACAGACATGCTGACTGGTCGGCTAAGCGCACAATTACCATGCTCCAGGCATTCTTTTTTACTCAAAAAAGAACCACCTGGATGTGTGGACTTAAAAAACAGATATTTGGAAGGAGGACACTTTAGAACATGCCAACAATTAATCAATTAATTCGCAAAGGCCGTAAGTCTAAAGTATCAAAATCAAATGCCCCAGCGTTAAACTTTGGGTATAACAGTTACAAGAAGGTTGCAACTAATAACCCAGCGCCACAAAAGCGTGGGGTTGCTACTCGTGTCGGTACCATGACTCCTAAGAAGCCTAACTCGGCTTTACGGAAGTATGCCCGTGTACGTTTATCTAACTTAATCGAAGTTACAGCTTACATTCCTGGTATTGGTCATAACCTCCAAGAACATAGCGTTGTCTTAATTCGTGGTGGTCGTGTTAAGGATTTACCTGGTGTTCGTTACCATGTTATCCGTGGTGCTTTGGATACTGCTGGTGTCGAAGATCGTCGCCAAAGCCGTTCCAAGTATGGTACCAAGAAGCCAAAGAAATAATAAGGAGGTAAGTTAAATGCCAAGAAAAGGTGCACCTGCAAAACGCGAAGTTTTAGCAGATCCAATGTATAACTCTAAATTAGTAACGCGTTTAATTAACCACTTAATGTTAGATGGTAAGCGCGGTACCGCATCAACTATTTTGTATGATGCTTTTGATCAAATCAAAGAACAAACTGGTAACGATCCTTTGGAAGTCTTCGAAGAAGCTATGAAGAACGTTATGCCAGTACTTGAAGTTAAGGCCCGCCGTGTTGGTGGTTCTAACTACCAAGTTCCAATCGAAGTTCGCCCAGATCGTAAGACGACTCTTGGCCTTCGTTGGATCGTTCAATATGCTCGCTCACGTGGCGAACACACTATGTCCGACCGGTTAGCTCGTGAAATCATGGATGCTGCTAACAATACTGGTGCTTCAGTTAAGAAGCGTGAAGATACTCACCGGATGGCTGAAGCCAACCGTGCCTTCGCCCATTATCGTTGGTAATATTTCCGTGAGATGGTTAAAGGTCGCCTTTAACTAATCACAAAAAGGTGACTATTATATGCGCGCATATAGTAGTCATTTTTTGAAATAAACTTTATACTGTTAATTCCATTTATATTGAGAGGAGTAACACATTTTCTAATGGCTAATACACGAGAATTCTCACTCGATAAGACCCGTAATATTGGTATTATGGCCCATATCGATGCTGGTAAGACCACGACTACTGAACGGATCTTGTACTACACTGGTAAAATTCACAAAATTGGTGAAACCCATGATGGTGCTTCACAAATGGACTGGATGGCCCAAGAACAAGAACGTGGGATCACCATTACCTCTGCTGCCACGACTGCACAGTGGAAGAACCACCGGATTAACATCATCGATACCCCAGGGCACGTTGACTTCACTGTTGAAGTTGAACGTTCACTTCGGGTTTTAGATGGTGCGATCGCCGTATTGGATGCCCAATCAGGTGTTGAACCTCAAACTGAAACAGTTTGGCGTCAAGCATCAACGTATAACGTTCCCCGGATCGTTTTCGTTAACAAGATGGACAAGATTGGTGCGGACTTCAAGTACTCTGTAAGCACGATCCATGATCGTTTACAAGCTAACGCCCACGCCATCCAATTACCAATTGGTGCCGAAGATAATTTCGAAGGGGTCATTGACTTAATCGAAATGAAGGCTGACCTTTATGATGAAGATCAACTTGGTACTGAATGGGATACGGTTGACGTTCCTGATGAATACAAAGAAGAAGCCCAAGCTGCACGTGATGACTTAATCGAAGCCTTAGCTGACATCGATGACGGCATCATGGAAAAGTACCTTGGCGGTGAAGAAATCAGCAAAGAAGAAATTAAGGCTGCTATCCGTAAAGGAACGTTAGCACTTGAATTCTTCCCAGTATTAGCTGGTTCAGCCTTCAAGAACAAGGGTGTTCAAATGTTAATGGATGCCGTTGTGGACTACTTACCATCACCACTTGATGTTAAGCCATACAAGGCTACTGATCCTGAAACTGAAGAAGAAGTTGACTTGATTGCCGGTGATGATAAGCCATTCGCTGCCTTAGCATTTAAGGTTGCTACTGACCCATTCGTTGGTCGTTTGACTTTCATTCGGGTATACCAAGGTACTTTGGAATCTGGTTCATATGTCTTGAACGCCACTAAGGACAAACGTGAACGGGTTGGTCGTTTACTTCAAATGCATTCTAACCAACGGAAAGAAATCCCAGAAGTTTTCTCTGGTGATATCGCCGCTGCAATTGGTTTGAAGAACACGACTACTGGTGACTCATTGACTTCGATTGACCATCCATATCACTTGGAATCAATGGAATTCCCTGACCCAGTTATCCAGGTTGCCGTTGAACCTAAGACTAAGGCTGACCAAGATAAGATGAACGTTGCCTTACAAAAGCTTTCTGAAGAAGATCCTACTTTCAAGGCTGAAACTAACCCTGAAACTGGTGAAACTTTGATCGCCGGGATGGGTGAATTGCATTTGGATATCATCGTTGACCGGATGCGGCGTGAATTTAATGTTGAAGCCACTGTTGGTGCGCCTCAAGTTTCATACCGTGAAACCTTTACTAAGAGCACTCAAGTTCAAGGTAAGTTTGTTCACCAATCTGGTGGTAAAGGTCAATATGGGGATGTTTGGGTTGAATTTACACCTAACGAAGAAGGTAAAGGCTTCGAATTCGAAGATGCCATCGTCGGTGGGGTTGTTCCTCGTGAATACATTCCTTCAGTTGAACAAGGTTTGAAGGAAGCTATGGCTAACGGTGTGTTAGCTGGTTATCCTTTGGTTGACGTTAAGGCTAAGCTCTATGATGGTTCTTACCATGATGTCGATTCTAGTGAAGCAGCCTTCAAGATTGCCGCATCATTAGCATTGCGGAATGCCGTTAAGACTGCTGGCCCTGTTATCCTTGAACCTATCATGAAGGTTGATATCGTTGCCCCAGAAGATTACTTAGGTGATGTTATGGGTCACGTTACTGCTCGTCGTGGTAACATCGAAGGTATGGAAGAACGTGGGAATGCCCAAGAAGTTCATGCATACGTTCCTTTGGCTGAAATGTTTGGTTATGCAACCACATTACGTTCAGCTACTCAAGGTCGTGGGACTTTCACAATGACCTTTGATCATTACGAAAAGGTACCAAAGTCAGTTCAAGAAGATATCATCAAGAAGAATGGCGGCACTCCTGCCAAATAAGCTTGATTGATAATAAGAAGGACGTTCAGCTTCGGCTGGACGTTCTTTTTTTACATAAATTTCTGGTCGAACTAAATGTGATTACTGCTCGTCGTAAGACAACGTGGCACATCAATTGAAGCGGCTTGGGATAGTTTGGCCGTCACTGGCATTGGGTACGGCTGTGACGAGCACAGTGCTGCTCAGGACTATGTCATCGCGCAAGGGTACAACCGCGCAACAAGGGTCGCACTAGTTAAGTTACTAGCCGCTGCGACCATAAAACTGGCAGCCATAATATTAAGGGTGCGAGACTCATAGCATAATAAGGAGAACGCGGACAACATCGCATTTTTTGTATCGGAGATGACCACTTGAGTTGACGGTTGTCAGTGGCCACGGCCAAGGTGCTGACGGTCGGTGATAAGTAGATGACAATATAATAGAAGGTAGATGAACAAGAACGTGGGTCAGTGTGACGGCGCCGTCAGATGTAGGAGCGGTTGAATTAAGCGTGTTGAAGTCCGATTAAATGACTCCAGACAAAAATGTATGACGCTGAACGCGGGTCTTGTTCCTGAGAAAGTGTTAATGCAATCTAGTAGGTGTCCACATGATCGTGGCCGGTCGGCAGTGAGAAATGTAAAGCGCTCACCAAAAAGAAATTAGGCGCAAACGCTATTAATTGGATGGAATTTGTGTTACATTAATTGAGCTGGTTCAAAAAGGTAACACGGTTTACAACGATGGTTATAAAAAAAGTGCGAAAACACTTGCTATTACAGAGCTTTTCATTTATTATAGATTGTGCTTGGTATTTAGAAGGGGATAACTATATCCCCATCATCAAGTAGTCGTAGTTAGCTTTGATGTGAAAGGTTGCGACACGCCCGGCCACATTGTCATGGGACGTGGCGGTAATTTTCACGGAGCTAGTCTTATTTTCAAAATAGACGAAGGAGGTCACAACAATGGCAAAGCAAAAAATTCGTATTCGCTTAAAGGCATACGAACACCGCATTCTTGATCAGTCAGCTGACAAGATTGTCGAAACGGCAAAGAGAACTGGTGCTACTATTTCAGGTCCTATTCCATTGCCTACTGAACGGACTATTTATACCGTTCTACGTTCACCACATAAGTTTAAGGACTCACGTGAACAATTCGAAATGCGGACTCACAAGCGGTTAATCGATATCGTTAACCCAACGCCTAAGACGGTCGACTCATTAATGAAGTTAGACTTGCCTAGCGGTGTAGATATTGAAATCAAGCTTTAATTTACTAAACTAAAATCAATTAATTGGAGGTGTACTCATGACCACTAAAGGAATCTTAGGGAAAAAGGTAGGAATGACGCAAGTCTTCACTGAAAGCGGCGAATTAGTTCCCGTTACAGTTGTTGAAGTTCAACCTAACGTTGTGTTGCAAGTTAAGACCGTTGAAAATGACGGTTACGAAGCAATCCAATTAGGTGTTGACGACAAACGCGAAGTCTTGACGAACAAACCTGCTCAAGGTCATGCAGCAAAAGCAAAAACGACTCCTAAGCGCTTCATTCGTGAAATTCGTAATGTTGAGCTTGGAGATTACACAGTAGGTGACGAAGTCAAAGCGGATATTTTCGCAGCTGGCGACGCCGTTGACGTTACGGGTATCACTAAAGGTCATGGTTACCAAGGTAATATCCATAAGGACGGCCAAAGTCGTGGACCAATGGCTCACGGTTCTCGTTACCATCGTCGTCCTGGTTCAATGGGTGCCATCATCAACCGGGTATTCAAAGGTAAGAAATTACCAGGCCGGATGGGTAATCACCAACGTACGATGCAAAACTTACAAATCGTTCGTGCCGACGTTGAAAACAACGTTTTATTAATTAAAGGGAATGTCCCTGGCGCCAACAAGTCATTTGTAACAGTTAAAACATCTGTTAAGAGTAAATAAGGAAGGAGGACATAATACATGACTAGCGTAGCATTATTTAAACAAGACGGTACGCAAAATGGTGACGTTACTTTGAACGACGCTGTGTTTGGTGTTGAACCAAACGAAAACGTGGTTTTTGATGCCATCTTGATGCAACGTGCATCAATGCGTCAAGGAACTCACGCAGTTAAGAACCGTAGTGCTCGTCGCGGTGGTGGTCGTAAACCATGGCGTCAAAAGGGTACTGGTCGTGCGCGTCAAGGTTCTATCCGTTCACCACAATGGCGTAAAGGTGGGATTGTCTTCGGACCAACCCCTCGTTCATACAGTTACAAATTACCTAAGAAGGTTATGCGCTTAGCTTTGAAGTCTGTCCTTTCACAAAAGGTCTTAGACAACAGCTTAGTTGCAGTTGATAGCTTAGCTTTCGACGCACCAAAGACTAAGGATTTTGTAAATGTATTAAACAACCTCAACGTCGATACCAAGACTCTTGTTTTGGTTGAAGAGGACAATGAAAAGGCTGCTTTGGCAGGTCGTAACTTACCAAATGTTAAGATCCTTAAAGCCAAAGGTGTTAACGTCTTAGATGTCGCTAATAGTGACAAATTAGTCGTTACCCAAAAAGCCCTCGATCAATTAGAGGAGGCGCTCGCATAATGGAAGCACGCGATGTAATTTTACGTCCTGTAGTTACTGAATCATCAATGGCTGACTTGGACGACAAGCGCTACACATTTGATGTCAACGTACAGGCAACGAAAACCCAAGTTAAAAAAGCAATCGAAGAAATCTTCGATGTTAAAGTCGTTAAAGTGAACGTTATGAACGTTAAAGGAAAACTTAAGCGCCAAGGTCGTTACGCCGGCTACACTAAGAAGCGTCGTAAGGCTATTGTTACCTTAAGTTCTGATTCTAACGAAATCAAGTTGTTCAACGACGATCAACAATAAATCTAATTTAGGAGGTAACTCTAGTGGGTATTAAGAAGTATAAACCAACCACTAACGGCCGTCGTAATATGACTGCTTCAGATTTCTCTGAAATCACTAAGACGAAGCCTGAAAAGTCATTATTAGACTCACAAAGTCACACTGCCGGTCGTAACAGTTATGGTCACATTACTGTTCGTCATCGTGGCGGCGGTCATAAGCAACAATACCGTTTGGTTGACTTTAAGCGGATTAAGGATGAAGTTCCAGCAACCGTTAAGGCAATCGAATATGATCCTAACCGGACAGCTAACATTGCATTATTAGTTTACGCTGACGGTGTGAAATCATATATCTTAGCACCAAAAGGTTTGGAAGTTGGTATGCAAGTTCAATCAGGTGCCGAAGCCGACATCAAGGTTGGTAACGCATTACCATTAACTAACATCCCTGTTGGTACTGTTATTCACAACATTGAATTGAAGCCAGGTAAGGGTGGCCAATTAGCTCGCTCTGCTGGTACTTCAGCACAATTACTGGGTAAGGAAGGCAAGTACGCAATTGTTCGTTTGTCTTCTGGTGAAGTTCGTTTAGTATTATTAACTAGCCGTGCTACTATTGGTACTGTTGGTAATGAACAACACGAATTAATCAACTCAGGTAAAGCCGGTCGTACACGTTGGCAAGGTAAGCGCCCAACTGTTCGTGGGTCTGTAATGAACCCTAACGATCACCCTCATGGTGGTGGTGAAGGTAAAGCACCAATCGGTCATCCATCTCCAATGTCTCCATGGGGTAAGAAGACGCTTGGTAAGAAGACTCGGAACAAGAAGGCTCGTTCAAACAAGCTTATCGTTCGTGGTCGCCGTCCAGGCAAACACTAATAAAATTTGAATTTACTGTAGTTATCGAGAGGAGGTCACACGATGGGTCGTAGTTTAAAGAAGGGACCTTTCGCAGATGCGCATTTATTAAAGAAAATCGATGCACAATCTGATTCTGACAAGAAATCTGTCATCAAGACGTGGTCACGTCGTTCAACAATTTTCCCAAGTTTTATCGGGTACACAATCGCTGTTTATGATGGTCGCAAGCATGTCCCAGTTTACATCCAAGACGACATGGTCGGTCATAAGTTAGGTGAATTTGTACCAACACGGACGTTCCATGGTCATGGAACTGACGATAAGAAAACGAAGTAATAGTTAGGAGGATATAAAGAATGGCTGAACAAGTAACATCTGCACGTGCAACTGCAAAAACTGTTCGTATTGCCGCTCGTAAGGTCCGCCTAGTTGTCGATCTTATCAGAGGTAAAAGTGTTGCCGAAGCCTTAGCAATCTTGAAGTTCACTCCACGGGGTGCTTCTCCAGTAGTAGAAAAAGTTTTACTTTCTGCTGTTGCTAACGCTGAAAATAACTTTGACTTAGATCGCGAAGATTTGGTCGTAAGCGAAGCTTTTGTTAACGAAGGACCAACCTTAAAACGGTTCCGTCCACGGGCAAAGGGTTCTGCTTCACCAATCAACAAGCGGACTAGCCACATTACGATCACAGTTACTGAAAAATAGGAGGGATAACGCGTGGGTCAAAAAGTAAATCCAACCGGATTACGTGTAGGAATCATTCGCGACTGGGAAGCAAAATGGTACGCTGAAAAAGATTTTGCTGCCTACTTGAACGAAGATTTACGCATCCGTAAGTATATCGAACAACGACTTGCCGACGCTTCCGTCTCCACCGTTGAAATCGAACGCGCTGCAAACCGCGTAAACATTTCAATCCATACCGCAAAACCAGGGATGGTTATTGGTAAGGGTGGTTCTGAAGTTGAAGCTCTTCGTAAAGAATTAAACAATTTAACTGGTAAGCGAGTACACATCAACATCATCGAAATCAAGAAGCCTGATTTAGATGCTAAATTAGTTGGTGAAAGTATTGCGCGTCAATTGGAAGGCCGGGTTGCTTTCCGTCGTGCGATGCGTGGTGCTATGCAACGTACAATGCGTTCCGGTGCTAAGGGTATTAAGACACAAGTTGCTGGCCGTTTAAACGGTGCCGACATGTCTCGTGTTGAAGCATACTCAGATGGTACGGTTCCATTGCATACGCTTCGTGCTGACATCGACTATTCATGGGTCGAAGCACGGACGACTTACGGTAAATTAGGTGTTAAGACCTGGATCTACCGTGGCGAAATCTTGCCAGAAAAGAAATCTGCTAAAGGAGGAAACTAAACATGCTGGTACCTAAACGGGTTAAGTATCGTCGTGTTCATCGTGGTAAAATGCGCGGTGAAGCTAAAGGCGGTAAAACAGTTGCTTTTGGTGATTACGGTTTACAAACCCTCGAATCACACTGGATCAGCAACCGGCAGATTGAAGCTGCCCGTGTTGCTATGAACCGTTACATGAAGCGTGGCGGTAAGGTATGGATTAAGATTTTCCCTCACAAGTCCTACACTGAAAAAGGTGTCGGTGTCCGGATGGGTAATGGGAAAGGTACTCCTGCAGGTTGGGTAGCACCAGTTAAACGTAACAAGATTATGTTTGAAGTTGCTGGTGTTCCAGAAGAAGTTGCACGCGAAGCTTTACGCTTGGCTGGAACTAAATTACCTGTTAAAACTAAGATTGTTAAGCGTGAGGAAGTAGGTGGCGAATCAGATGAAGGCTAAGGAAATTAAAGCATTGTCCACTACTGAAATGCTCGAAAAAGAAAAGTCTTACAAAGACGAACTTTTCAACTTGCGTTTTCAATTGGCCACTGGTCAGCTTGAAAACACCGCTCGTTTAAAACAAGTTCGTAAGAACATTGCGCGTATTAAAACTGCGTTGCGTGAACAAGAGTTAAACAAGTAGAGTATAAAGGAGGCAATCACGAATGAGTGAAGATACTCGTAATAGCCGTAAGGTTATCCAAGGACGCGTTGTTTCTGACAAGATGGACAAAACCATTGTTGTTATTGTCGAAACTTACAAGAACCATCCGGTATACGGCAAACGTGTTCGTTATTCAAAGAAATTCAAGGCTCATGATGAAAAGAATGAAGCCAAAACTGGCGATATCGTCAAGATCATGGAAACTCGTCCTCTATCAGCTACTAAGCGTTTCCGCTTAATTGAAGTTGTTCAAAAAGCTGTTATTATCTAGATTATTAGCTGAATAAAATTACATGAAGGGAGGACACTTACTGTGATCCAACAAGAAAGTCGTTTAAAAGTTGCTGACAACTCCGGTGCCCGTGAAATCCTTACTATTAAGGTATTAGGTGGCTCTGGTCGTAAAACTGCTAACATTGGTGATGTCATTGTTGCTACGGTTAAACAAGCAACACCCGGTGGTGTTGTCAAAGCTCATGATGTCGTTAAAGCTGTGATCGTCCGGACTAAGTCTGGTGTTCACCGTGCTGACGGTTCATACATCAAGTTTGATGAAAATGCTGCAGTTATTATTCGTGATGACAAGACTCCACAAGGTACTCGTATCTTTGGACCTGTCGCTCGTGAATTACGTGATAAGGACTTCATGCGTATTGTTTCATTAGCGCCAGAAGTACTCTAGTCACACACCGTAAATAAGGAGGTGCGCAACCTAATGTTGATTAAAACTGGTGATAAAGTTCGAGTAATCAGCGGTAAGGATCGTGGTCAAGAAGGTACTGTTAAAAAGGTTATCTCTGCCAAGAACCGGATCGTTGTTGAAGGTGTTAACAAGATCAAGAAACACCAAAAACCAACGAACGTTAACCCACAAGGCGGTATCGTGGACATCGAAGCACCAATCGATGCTTCTAACGTTATGTACCTTGACCCATCAACCAACGAACCTACACGTTTAGGTGTTCGTCGTGAAGATGGCAAGCGTGTCCGTTACGCTAAAAAGTCTGGTAAAGACTTAGAAAACTAAGACTGACTGAAAGGAGGAAGCAAGTTTCATGGAAAACCGTTTAAAAGCTCAATATGAAAAAGAAATCGTTCCAGCATTAGTTGACAAGTTCAATTACACTTCAGTAATGCAAGTGCCTAAGCTGGCTAAGATCGTTTTGAACATGGGTGTTGGTGATGCAGTTACCAACGCTAAAAACTTAGACGAAGCAGTTGAAGAATTAACTTTGATCTCCGGTCAAAAACCATTGGTTACCCGGGCAAAGAAATCTATCGCTGGTTTCCGTCTTCGTGAAGGTATGGCAATTGGTGCCAAGGTTGACTTACGTGGCGAACGTATGTATGACTTCTTGGACAAGTTGATCAATGTTTCATTACCACGTGTTCGTGACTTCCATGGTGTAAGTACTCGTTCATTTGATGGTCGCGGTAACTACACATTGGGTGTCCGTGAACAATTGATCTTCCCAGAAATCAACTATGATAATGTTAACCGTGTTCGCGGTTTAGACATTGTAATCGTTACGACAGCTGATAGTGATGAAGAATCACGTGAGTTGTTAACTCAATTTGGCATGCCATTTGCTAAATAACCGAAGGGGGTTAATCGAAGTTGGCTAAAAAATCACAAATTGCTAAACAAAAGCGCGGTGCTAAGTTTAACGTACAAAACTACACCCGTTGTGAACGTTGTGGTCGTCCACATTCAGTTTACCGTAAATTCCACTTGTGCCGTATCTGCTTACGCGACCTGGCCCACAAAGGTCAAATCCCTGGTATGAAAAAGGCCAGCTGGTAAAAACAAACCCAAGTTAAAGGAGGTTAAACTTTCATGATGACTGATCCAATCGCAGATTTCTTGACTCGTATCCGTAACGCTAACATGGTACGCCACGATTCACTAGAAGTTCCTGCATCAAAAATCAAACGCAACATTGCTGAAATTTTAAAGAATGAAGGTTTTGTTCGCGACGTTGAATACATCGATGATGACAAACAGGGCATCATCCGCGTCTTCTTGAAGTATGGTAAGGACAACGAACGTGTAATCAGTGGCTTGAAGCGTATTTCAAAGCCAGGTTTACGTTCATACGTCAAGGCTGATGCTGTTCCTAAGGTTTTAAACGGTTTAGGGATTGCTATCATCTCAACTTCAGAAGGTGTCATTACTGATAAAGAAGCTCGCGCCAAGAAGCTTGGCGGCGAAGTATTAGCTTACGTTTGGTAATCATTAATTAAGACGGGAGGTGCAAGTAAGTGAGTCGTATTGGTTATAAAGTAATTGAACTACCTGCTGGGGTAGAAGTATCACAAGCTGGTGAAGTCGTTACGGTTAAGGGTCCTAAGGGTACTTTAACGCGGAACATCGCCAGTGATATTACGATGACGGTTGAAGGCAACGAAGTTAAATTCACTCGTCCATCTGATGACTACAAGATGAAGGCATTACACGGTACTACCCGTGCAAATGTTAACAACATGGTTGAAGGGGTTACTAAGGGCTTTACTAAGAACCTTCAATTGGTCGGTGTTGGTTACCGTGCCCAATTGCAAGGCAAGAAGTTAGTATTAAGCGTTGGTTACTCACACCCTGTTGAATTTGCAACGCCTGAAAACTTGACTGTTGAAGTTCCTGATAACACGCATATCAATATTTCTGGTATTGGTAAGCAAGCTGTTGGTGACTTTGCTGCCGAAGTTCGGGCCGTTCGTTCACCTGAACCTTACAAAGGTAAAGGGATTCGTTACGTCGATGAATATGTTCGTCGTAAGGAAGGTAAGACTGGTAAATAATGCAGCGTAAAGCTGTCCATACTAATATATAGAGGTGACTATTGTGATTTCCAAACCAGATAAAAACAAAACACGTCAACGTCGTCACGCACGTGTTCGCGGTAAGATTTCTGGGACTGCTGAGCGCCCACGCTTAAATGTTTATCGTTCAAACAAAAACATCTACGCTCAAGTTATTGATGATGTAGAGGGTGTAACGCTCGCAAGTGCCTCAACTTTAGATAGCGAAGTTAAAGGTAACAACAAGACTGAAAAGGCTGCATCTGTCGGTGAAGTTGTTGCTAAGCGTGCTGCTGAAAAGAAAATCGTTGACGTCGTTTTCGATCGTGGCGGTTACTTATATCATGGTCGGGTTCAAGCTTTGGCTGAAGCCGCTCGTGAAAACGGACTTAAATTCTAACAAAGGAGGAATAATACCATATGACTTTCATTGATCCATCAAAATTAGATCTTGACGATAATGTTGTTGCCATTAACCGGATTACCAAAGTTGTTAAAGGTGGTCGTCGCCTACGTTTTGCTGCATTAGTAATCGTTGGGGACCACAAGGGACACGTTGGTTTCGGTACTGGTAAGGCTCAAGAAGTTCCAGAAGCAATTCGGAAAGCTTCCGAAGCTGCTAAAAAGAACTTGATCACTGTACCAATGGTTGGTACCACCATTCCTCATGAAGCACTTGGTGTTTACGGTGGTGGCCGCATCATGCTTAAGCCAGCCGTTGAAGGTTCTGGTGTTGCCGCTGGTGGCGCCGTTCGTGCCGTCATGGAATTAGCCGGTGTGGATGATGTTACTAGTAAACGATTAGGCTCAAACACCCCCGTTAACGTTGTTCGTGCAACGTTCGAAGGCTTAAAGAGCTTAAAGACTGCTGAACAAGTCGCTGCTTTACGTGGCGTTTCAGCCGAACATTTAGCTGAATAGGGAGGACAAACAACATGGCTCAATTAAAGATCACTTTAGTACGCAGTGCTGCTCACCGTCTTCCTAAGCAACGTAAAATCGTTAAGGAATTAGGTTTGGGTCGGATTAATAGTTCCGTTGTTAAACCTGATGACGCAGCAACTCGCGGTCAAATTTTCCACATCGCACACTTAGTCGATGTCGAAATCATCAAGTAATTCAAATTTTCAAAGAGGAGGTGCCTACTAAATGAAGTTACATGAATTAACACCTAGTGAAGGTTCACGTTTTTCACGTCGTCGAATTGGTCGTGGTGACTCAAGTGGCCAAGGTAAGACTTCTGGTCGTGGCCAAAAAGGTCAAAAGGCGCGTGGTAAAGTTCGTGTCGGTTTCGAAGGTGGCCAAATGCCATTGTACCGTCGGATTCCTAAGCGTGGATTTACTAACATTAACCGTAAAGAATATGCGGTTGTTAACCTTGACGGCTTAAACCGTTTTGATGATGGTGCCGAAGTTACACCAGAATCATTAAAGGAAGCTGGCTTAGTTAAGAAGAGTTCTGCTGTTAAAGTTCTTGGTAATGGTAAACTCAACAAAAAGTTAACAGTTAAGGCAAGCAAGTTCTCTGCAACGGCGGTTGCAGCCATTGAAGCTGCTGGCGGTAAAACTGAGGTGATCTAATTTGCTGACTACCATGAAGAACGCTCTCAAAGTTAAGGATATTCGGAATAAACTTCTGTTCACGTTGGGCGTTTTGATTGTATTTCGTCTTGGCTCTTATATCACAGTTCCTGGAGTTAATGCACAGGCACTTCAGTCGGTGGCATCTTCAGGGCTGATAAGTATGTTGAATACATTCAGTGGTGGCGGTTTAACAAATTATTCCATCCTTGCTATGGGGGTATCCCCTTACATTACTGCACAAATCATCGTTCAATTGTTACAAATGGACATTGTTCCTAAGTTTGTTGAATGGGGCAAACAAGGTGAAGTTGGTCGACGCAAGCTTAATCAAGCGACCCGTTGGTTAACGATCGTCTTGGCCTTTGTTCAGTCGATTGGGATTACGGCTGGTTTTAACTCTTTGAGTCAACTCAAGCTCGTTAACAATCCAAGTATTTCGACTTACCTGACCATTGGGGTGATCCTCACTGGTGGGGCAATGTTGACGACTTGGATGGGTGATATGATTACGGATCGAGGAATCGGTAATGGGGTTTCCATTATTATCTTCGCCGGGATCATTGCCCGTATGCCAACATCGATTTATCAAATTTATCAAGAACAGTTCGTTAATGTTTCACAGAGCGACTGGTGGAAGAGTGGCTTGTTTGTTGTTGGGTTAGCCTTGCTTGTGCTGATCATCGTTATGTTTGTAACGTGGGTCGAACAAGCTAATGACCGAATTCCAATTCAATACACTCGTCGTGCAGCTGGTGCACCTGACAGTAGTTACCTACCATTAAAGGTGAACGTTGCCGGGGTTATTCCTGTTATTTTCGCGAGTTCCTTCATTGCAACGCCCCAAACGATTTTGCTAGGATTCCAATCCAGTCATGGTGACGAAACCTGGTATACCGTTTTGAGTAATATCTTCAATATGCAGTCGACGACTGGTGCTATTCTTTACACCATTCTGATCGTGCTCTTCACGTTCTTCTATGCGTTTGTTCAGGTCAATCCTGAAAAGCTCTCTAAGAACTTACAAAAGCAAGGCAGCTATATTCCTGGTGTTTGGCCAGGTAAGGATACTCAAGATTGGGTTTCAAAATTGTTAATGCGACTAAGTACGGTCGGTGCCCTCTACCTTGGGTTGATTTCCTTGATTCCATTATTAGCTTCTGATATTTGGGGTCTCGATGAATCAATCGGTTTAGGTGGGACGAGTTTACTAATCGTTGTTGGGGTTGCCCTTGAAACAATTCGTCAAATTAAAGGATTGATGATGAAACGTGACTATGTCGGTTTCATTCGTTAATCAGCGAATGTGTTGGGGAGACTCAACACATTTGTGCATTCAGGAGGAAAAAACATGTCAACAATGAACCTGATTTTAATGGGATTACCGGGTGCCGGTAAGGGTACTCAAGCACAGAAGATTCTTGAAGATTTTGATATTCCACATATCTCGACCGGAGATATCTTCCGTGCAGCCATTAAGAACGAAACGAAGATGGGCTTGGAAGCCAAGAAGTATATTGATGCAGGTAACTTAGTACCAGACGAAGTCACTAACGGCATCGTCCGTGATCGGTTAGCTGAAGCGGATACTAAAAATGGTTTCCTATTAGATGGTTACCCACGTAACATCGATCAAGCTCATGCTTTGAAACAAATCGGTGAAGAACTCAATAAGCCACTTGATGGGGTCATCAACATTCATGTTGAACCCGCAGTACTTGTTGAACGACTTTCCGGTCGGTTTATCTGCCGGACTTGCGGTGCAACTTACCATAAGTTGTACAACAAGCCTAAGGTAGAAGGAACCTGTGATGTGTGTGGCGGTCATGATTTCTATCAACGTGATGATGACAAGCCAGCAACCGTTAAGAATCGGTTAGACGTGAACATTAAGTTGAACACGCCATTAATTGATTATTACGGTCAAGAAAAGTTACTCTACAATGTCGACGGTGATCGCGACATTGATGATGTCTACAAAGATATCAAGAAAATTCTTGATAACCTGTAAACCAGGTTCCTTCAGCAGCGACGTTTGCTTTTCAAAGGTCGTTGTGATAAAATTATTCAGGTTTAGCCGTTGACTGATTTAATATTTTTTTAATGTTATGATTAGACAATGACTGGTTCAGTAATGGACCAAATACGTGGTAGCACGGAATCTGATAATAAGGAGGGACAGTACTTGGCAAAGGAAGACGTCATCGAAATTCAAGGAACCATTAAAGAAACGTTGCCGAACGCAATGTTTAAGGTTGAACTTGAAAACGGCGCTGAAATCTTGGCACACGTATCAGGTAAGATTCGGATGCATTACATTCGAATTCTGCCTGGTGACAAGGTTACAGTTGAAATGTCACCTTATGATTTAACTAAGGGCCGGATTACCTACCGTTTCAAGTAGGCTCGGTCTACGTACCTTATAGGAGGTAAAAAACTCATGAAAGTAAGACCATCTGTAAAGCCAATGTGCGAACACTGCAAAGTTATTCGTCGTAAAGGCCGCGTGATGATTATCTGCTCTGCTAATCCAAAGCATAAGCAACGCCAAGGTAAATAATTTAATTAAGTTGGAGGTGAAATATTAATGGCTCGTATTGAAGGGATTGACTTACCACGTGACAAGCGTATTGTCATTGGTTTGACTTATATCTACGGTATCGGTAACACTTCTGCACAGAAGATCCTTGCTGAAGCCGGCGTTTCAGAAGACGTTCGTGTACGTGATTTAACTCCTGACCAGGAAGACAAAATCCGTGCCGTTGTCGATGGCTACAAAACTGAAGGTGACTTACGTCGTGAAGTCAGCTTAAACATCAAGTTATTGCAAGAAATCGGTTCATACCGTGGCATGCGTCATCGTCGTGGTTTACCAGTTCGTGGTCAACACACGAAGAACAATGCTCGTACTCGTAAGGGTAAAAAGGTCAGCATCGCTGGACGTAAAAAATAATAATAAAGGAGGTTTTCGAATTTTATGGCAACTAGAAAGACAACCCGTCGTCGTCGGGTAAAGAAGAACATTGAATCTGGTGTGGCTCACATCCATTCAACGTTCAACAACACACTTGTTATGATCACTGATATGCAAGGGAACGCCATTGCATGGTCATCAGCTGGTTCATTAGGTTTCAAAGGTAGTCGTAAGTCAACACCTTTTGCTGCTCAAATGGCTGCAGAAGCTGCTGCTAAGGCATCAATGGAACATGGTATGAAGACTGTTGAAGTCGCTGTTAAGGGTCCTGGTTCAGGCCGTGAAGCCGCTATCCGTGCTTTACAAGCTACTGGTTTGGAAGTTAGCGCAATTCGCGATGTTACGCCAGTGCCTCACAATGGTTCTCGTCCTCCAAAGCGTCGTCGTGTTTAATCTGTGACGTTCATTTTGAGGGCAAACTTCATTTTGTACGCACAACTACTAAACACCACGCGTTTTGAAAGGGGTAAAAGATAAGAATGATTGAATTTGAAAAACCTAACATTCATAAAATTGATGAAAACGACAACTATGGTAAGTTTGTTGTAGAACCGCTTGAACGCGGTTATGGTACAACTTTAGGGAATTCACTTCGTCGGATTCTTCTTTCTTCTTTACCTGGCGCTGCTGTTACTAGTATTCAAATTGATGGTGTTCTTCATGAATTTTCAACGATTGAGGGCGTAACGGAAGACGTTACAGCAATTATCTTGAATGTTAAGAAGATTGCACTTAAGTTGGAATCAGACGAAACCAAGACGTTGGAAATCGACGTTAAGGGTCCTGCTAACGTTACTGCCGGTGATATCATTGGCGATGCGGACGTAGAAGTCTTGAATCCAGACTTACCAATTTGTACCGTAGCAGACGGGGCACACTTCCATATGCGTATGACCGCAAATACTGGTCGTGGTTATGTTTCCGCTGAGGATAACAAACATCGTGAAGATGACATGCCAATTGGCGTTTTAGCTGTTGATTCATTGTATTCTCCAATCGAACGTGTCAACTATCAAGTTGAAAACACGCGGGTTGGTCAACGTGATGATTTCGATAAGTTAACCTTAGACGTTTGGACAAATGGTTCAATCACTCCAAGTGAAGCCATTAGTCTATCAGCCAAAATCCTGACTGATCACCTTTCAATCTTCGTAAATCTCACCGATGAAGCTAAAAACACTGACGTGATGGTCGAGAAGGAAGAAACGCATAAGGAAAAGATGTTAGAAATGACGATTGAAGAGTTAGATCTCTCCGTCCGTTCATACAATTGCTTGAAGCGTGCTGGCATCAACACGGTCCAAGAATTAACTAACAAAACTGAAGCTGATATGATGAAGGTTCGCAACCTTGGACGCAAGTCACTCGAGGAAGTTAAGGCAAAATTAGCTGACCTTGGGTTATCATTACGCAAAGAAGACTAATACAAGGGAGGATATCCGTTCATGAGTTACCGTAAATTACAACGTACAAGTTCACAACGTCGTGCCTTATTACGCGATTTGACAACGTCATTGATCGTTAACGGCAAGATCGAAACGACCGAAGCCCGTGCTAAGGAAGTTCGTTCAACTGCTGACAAAATGATCTCTTTGGCCAAGAAGGGTGATTTAAGCGCCCGTCGGAAGGCTGCCGCATTCATGCGGGACGTCGTTGCCGATGTTAAGGAAGATGGCGACAACGTGGCTGTACAAACTGCATTGCAAAAGCTATTTAGTGACTTAGGTCCTCAATATGCTGACCGCAATGGTGGTTACACACGAATTTACAAGACTATGCCTCGTCGTGGCGACGGTGCACAAATGGTTGTCTTGGAACTCGTTGACTAGTTAAGATTGTTTTACGGATCACTGGGACTGATGATTGACGGGCGTTATGATGGTGGCTACTGGCAAAATAGTAGCTAAGTCTAGTTCGGAAGTTATTTATGGTTAGACATAGATGGCATATCGCAGTTCTAAGTGATTTTTTTTGGTGCTAGTTACGAGCAACCGCTGATTTAGGGATTGATTCCCTAAATCAGCGGTTTTTTGTTGGAATGGATAGGTGTTTTTAATACTCGTGATGACAACGGTTTGTTATTTGCAGATTATGACCTGTTGAATCGGGAAAGTGGATATAGTGGTCTCAGGTACTGACTGTGAAGATGAAGCACATGGGCGTTTAGCTGTGTCTGGGCGACAAAAAAGGTATCAAACAGGATGCTTGATACCTTAGTCGATTGATTACTAGTTAATTATGCCGGTCCAACAGCCGTTTGGTTAGACTAATCAGATCCGTCTTCGCAGGCTGGTCTGGAAGTTTACGCATGATTGCCAGCGCGTCTTGAGTGTACTTGGTAGCGAGTTCTTGGGCTTGCACCACACCGCCGGCATTGATGACAAGTCGTTGTACTTCCTGGCGCTGAGTGTCCGAAATTGCCCCCTGTAGTCGCATCAGCGGCAATAAATCGTGCTTAGCTTCTGTCTGTAAGGCAAAAATCAACGGCGAGGTGTAGACACCTTCAGCAACGTCTTCGAGGATGGGTTTGCCCGTTTCCTGACTGACTTCTTGATAGTCTAAAATATCGTCAAGAATTTGGAAGGCCATCCCAATTGCGAGACCTGCTTTACGAGCGCGCTGGGCGAAATGACTACTTTGACCAGATTCATAAGCACCTAGAAAACAACTCAGTGCGAATAACTCGGCGGTCTTACCTTGAATTTGTTGCAAGTATTCTGCCATGGTAATGTCAAGGTGGTAGTGGCGGTCCTTTTGTTGGACCTCGCCCACTAGAATCTTTTCCATGTTCTCAGAGTTCATCTGGATGCTTTTGAAACTGCTTGAATAGTGCGCTAGAATCTTGAATACCACAACGAATAGGTAGTCGCCCGCATACACAGCAGTATCTTTACCAAAACGTTCTTGAATCGTGACATGGTGCCGACGTAGTGCAGCATCGTCAACAATGTCATCATGGATCAGCGTAGCGGTATGGAGCGTTTCTAATGACGCCGCTAAGGCCACCATCCGTTGCCGATCAGTTGTTGTAAATTGTGAGAATAGGAGGCAGTATGCCGGGCGTAAGAGCTTACCACCACCATGAATCATTTCTAAAATCGCGTCATTGATGTCGGCATCTTGAATATTGATGTTCGCCGTCATCAGCTGCATCACTTGTTGCAGCTCCGGTTGTAGTGCCGGGTAATCACGCCAAATTGGGTGTAATTGTGTTGCCGATTGCATATGGGTTACTCCTTTGTTTGATCTGGATGGTGTTCTCGATTGAATTTGAGATAGCGTAAGATCGTGACGTGGGTGAACAAGTAGTTGGCGGCGATTCCGAGAGCACTTCCCGCTGCTAGTCCAATAATCGAAAGCACTGGCAAGTAGAGCATGACCGTCCACGTCTGTGCAATAAGACTCGCGACCAATAGCTGACCAACATTATGCATAACGCCACCAGTTGCTGAAATTCCAATAATACTAACGCGTTTAGGCCCTAATTGTTTGACCAACAGCATGGCAAACAGGCTGAGAAAGGCGCCCCCAAAACTATACAGAAAGGTTGATAAAGTGCCACCTAGGAGGGCCGTTAAAATCAAACGGAGCCAGGTTAGGGTTATCACGTCAGTTAATGATAATGTATAGATTGCAACAATGGTAATCAGATTGGCTAAACCAAGCTTGGCACCTGGGGCAAAGGCAAACGGGAATGGAATCATCCGTTCAAGGATGCCGATGATCACGCCTTGTGCAACCAGTAACGCGATATAAATATTACGATGAGTTTTGTTTGATCGTTCAAATGAATTATTCATATTCTACTCCGTAACTAAACCATTACCGCCAGATTTGACTTGACCGTTGCTGGCCTTAATTTCAACCAAGAGTTTGTGGGGCAAACAAACAATCGTTTGACCAGGTTTATGAATCCAGCCTCGGCGGACACATACTTGGTCAGAACAGTTGGCTTTCGTAATCGCAACGCGCTTAGGTTTAAATGTGATCGTGTTGTAGTGCCCATGGTTATCGCGATAGGTGAAGTGCTTAGTCGTTTTCAGATTCGTAATATTGACACGCTTCAAGACGGTCCCATTATGTGAGACCACGGCGTTATACGTGGTTTCACTGCTCGTGGCCTTTCGCTTAGCCACTAGTGCCGCATGTTCAGCTTGTTGTTTTTGCTGGTATGAAAAAATCGCTAGTGGGGTGAACGATAAAATAATTAGCGCAACAATAATAATAATATCAAACGGCTTGATCATATCCCCATAACGTTTGAATGTCCGGATCATTGTCCGTAATTTACGCATCGTTAACCCTCCAATTCAATGAAATAAAAAATGGTTCAAGGGGGGAAAAACAACCCTTGAACCATCGGGAAAGGATTTAATTAATTATAACGCATCTAGCGGGTTTTAACACCGTCGTAATGAGAACGAACGTTGCCGTACCACCAGTGTCCAAGGTGTTTTTGCATCCACGGAACGACCCAGTAGTCTAACCCAAATGTCCGTCCGGAACCGTTCATTAAGGCGAGGGCAACAAAGATCATCCAAATGTTGACCCAGTAGAACATGCCAGATAAGCAGAAGACGACAACTAAGCCAATGGTGACTGCGTTAGCAAACCAAGTAAAGAGTCCGAAGAAAATACATAATGCAATGACGATTTCAACACAAGTCATGAATTTCTGGAAGAAGAGGGCCATTTGCATGTTCGGAATGAAGACCTTGGTAATTGATTCGAACCAATGTGGCATTTTGTCAAAGACCATCAGGGGTTCTTTACCGTACATGTATGAAAGACTGAAGACACCCTTAGCGGCTTTAGCGGTTGACGTGGCAGCTTCAGAAGCACCACTGGTTGCAGCGGCTTTAGTTGCTTGAGAGGCACCACTGGTTGCGGCCACGGTAATCCATTCGAATGGTAACCGTAACTTGTCAGTGAACCAGGATTCAGATCCCTGAACTTTAGTCCAGCAGTCCCATAACCACATGGCACCATAGAAGAACCGCAGTGGCACACTCCAGAGTACGTTACCAGCCCGTGAGACCCAACCGCGGAAGACGTTACGGTTATTACGAGTCCGGAAGAATTCGTGCATGAAGTACTGGAATAGGTAGTAACCTGAGAAAATCTGAACGTAGTACATCCAGTTGATGGCGTGTTTTAAAAGCACGGCAATAAAACCAGAGACGTTCCACTTCTCTAAAACTTGTGCAACGGCATATTTGGAACCAATTGAGTCGACGGATGCTTGATAAGCGCCCTTAAATGGCTTGATCGTAACGTCAGTCTGGTCAACGTTCTTAATAATACCTTCGACGGCCTTAGCTGCGGTTTCTTCAGCCCCTTGAACGATTTGTGGGACTGGCCGTGGTTGGTCAGGTTCTTGGTAGCTGGTTGAATCACCGGCTAAGAAGATATTGTTACAATCCTTAGCTTGCATGAATTCATTGGCCATCAAGCGACCACCGCGGGGGTTAGTTTCAATGCCGAACTTTTTAACGATACTATTAGCACGAACACCGGCTGTCCAGATTAACGTGTAGGTTGGAATTGGATCCTTGCCTTTTAAGTTAACATGGTCTTCACAGACTTCGGTAATCATGGAGTTCGTCATGATTTTGACACCATGTTTTTCCATGTACTTAGCGGCCTTACCGGCTTGCGTCCGGTTGAGCATGTTAATAATAGTCGGCGCTGCTTCGACCAATTGGAGCGTGATTTCACTTGGATCGAGCTTGTTGTCTCGAGCCAAAACATCACGATATTCGATTAATTCACCAATCAGTTCAGAACCAGTAAAACCAGAACCACAGACTGTAAAGGTCAACATGGCTTTGCGCTTAGCAGGGTCGAGCTCCGCCGCCCCCCGCCGAATAATTGCAGATAAGTGAGCACGCAATGCCATCGCTTGTTCGAAGGACCACAATTCGAAGCCGTGTTCCTTAACACCGGGAGTCCCAAAGTCATTGGATTCCCCACCCAAACTAATTAAAAGTTGATCATATTGATAACTTCCGTGTTCGGTAGTAACTGTTTGTGCCTTTTTGTCGATGCCCGTCACGGTATCGGTCACGAGACGAACGTTTTTTCGCCGTGCGAACAACCGTTGCAAATCATATTGGATATGCTCAGGTTCCACCCGTTCGGTAGCAACTTCATGTAATTCAGTCATATACGTGAAGTATGAATGCCGGTCAATCAACGTAATCTCGACGTCTGCATTTTTTTTGAAATGCTTAGACAGTTTCTTGGTTGCGTAAACACCAGCAAACCCCGCACCGACAACGACAATATTTTTCTTTGCCATTGCGTAACAACTCCCTTGAATAATAGTGTAAAAAGATAATTCCACTAATAATTATAACGATAATGTAAGCGGTTGTCTATGGATTATGGGAAAGAATGCATAAACTATCACATTATCTAAGCCGCGAAAATAGTGGCATCGAGGTTTGAACGGAAAACGTTGTCAATACCGCTATTATTAGGCTAAAATATCATTTTTTTAATGGAATGGGATTGACTATTACCAGTTTAAACGTTAAGATTAATGTGAATTTTCATACAAAAAGGTTAGGAGTGGGATATCATGAAATTCAAATCAGTTATTACGGGTGCTTCAGTTGTTGCAATTTCAGCTTTAGCTTTAGCAGGTTGTGGCAGCAGTTCTTCAAGTTCTAGCTCGAGTTCATCCAAGAAGAGTTCATCTTCAAGCTCATCAGCTAAGACAACTAAGGTTGCTAAATTAACCGCTGGCAGCAAAATGAAAGCGGGTACTTATAACCTTGAAGAAGAAAATTATTCACATGGTTATCGGACCAAGATGAGTATCACAGTTAATAACAACGGTAAAATCACTAAGTCCAGTTATGACCAAGTGAACAAGAACGGCAAGTCCAAAGTTGATGATACTTCATATAACAAACAAATGAAGAAGATCGCTGGGACTAACCCCAAGACTTACATGCCTAAGTTAAACAAGACGCTGACGGGCTCTGCCGCTACTGGTAACGTGGGCTCCATTGATGTTGTGACTGGTGCGACTGAATCATCAAAGACCTTCCAAAACTACACACAACAATTAGTTCAAGCTGCCCAAGCGGGTAACAAGTCGACCATTAAGATTGACAATGGTGCCAAGATGAAAGATGGTACCTACAAGTTGAACGAAAAGAACTACTCACACGGTTACAAAGTTACTTTCGCAATCACGGTCAAGGATAATAAGATTACGAAGTCTGAATATAACCAAGTGAACAAGAATGGCAAGTCCAAAGTTGACGATGCAGCTTACAACAAGCAAATGAAGAAGGTTGCTAAGACTAACCCTAAGACTTATCAACCAGCTTTGAACAAGTCATTAGTTAAGAGTAGTGATCCAACTAAGGTTGACGTTGTCACGGGTGCCACTGAATCTTCTAACACCTTTATTATGTACGCGGAACAATTACAAAACGCGGCACAAAAGGGTGACACCAACACGATTACTGTTGACAACATGATTTTCTCTGAATAAGCAATTTAATTATTAGATTCTTTTGAGGCCTGAGGCGCATGCTGAGGGCCTTTTGTTTTTAATTGAACAACCACAAAAGTTTGTCACTCAGTTGGGCACGACTTTGAGCAAGCTAAATCCATACATGGATATTGGTTTAAAAAATAATAGTGGCGGTGAATGTTAAGTGCAAAATGGCTGTGGTAGTACAAACCCGACCGTCGAGTTGTACCGTTTGCTGTAGGTGCGCTGATGTCAGACTAGCGTAGAAAAGCTTGGATGACGCGCAAACAGTCTCACCGGATGAATCAAGACTTTGGTATAATGACAATTGAAATTAAAAATAGGGGAAGTATTGGAATGAAGCTAAAAAAATGGGTTCGAATTGGATTAATTGTTGCAATGATCGTGCCATTGACGGCGTGTGGGACGAGTACGAGTCGCAAAAATGCTGCTAGTAGCCGACCCAAACCAACTAAGGTCGTCAAGACGCCGATCGAGGATACCCAGTTCATGATGGGCACAGTTGTCACGTTGCGGATTTATAATAAGGGTAAGGATAACGTGTTAGCTGGGGCGTTTAAGCTGTTGAAAACGGAAGCTAAGGAAATTACGGTCAATCAAAAAGGATCTGAAATTGATAAGATCAACGCCGCTGCCGGTAAAAAGCCAGTGGCTGTCAGCAAGGATATCTACCCAATGATCAAAGCAGCTTACTATTATAGTAAGAATTCAGACGAATCCTTTGATTTAGCCATTGGTCCGATCACATCACTCTGGCATATTGGATTTTCCGATGCCAAGGTGCCCACTCAACAAGAAATTGATAAGAACGTTAAGCTGGTAGACTACAAAAAAGTTAAATTAAATGACAAGAAACGGACCGTTTATCTAGAAGAAAAGGGAATGCAACTAGACCTTGGTGGGATTGCCAAGGGTTACATGACCGATCAAGTGAAGACGTACTTATTAAATCATGGGGTTTCAACGGCCATTATTGACCTCGGTGGTAATATTTATGTTCTGGGTGACAGCCCTAAAGGAACGAAGTCAGGTAACTGGACAGTCGGTATCCAAGATCCAAAAGCGTCACGGGGTACGGCCATTGGCTCACTACCTGCTAAGAATAAGTCAATCGTTACTTCTGGGATCTATGAACGCTATTTGAAGAAGAATGGTAAAGTTTACAGTCATTTGATGGACCCACAAACAGGGGCACCTTATCAAAACAATTTGATGGGCGTTTCCATCATCTCGAAGAAGTCGGTGGATGGCGATGCACTATCGACGGCCACCTTTGACAAAGGCCTCAAAGGCGGGATGAAGTACATTAATGGTAAAGCGGATCAAGGTATTGGGGCCATTTTTATTACCAAGGATAAAAAAGTATACGTCTCCAATAACTTGAAGAAGCAGTTCACGCTGTTTGGCGATGCTGGTTACAAATACGGGCCAGCCACTGATTTAAAGTAAGATTGGACGTGAAGTTCAGTTACTACAAGTTCCGTCAGATATGTTATGATAATAACCATGAATTTTAAGGAAATGAGGGACAATGGTGAGTCCGATTATTGACGTTAAACATTTAGATTATCGTTACCCGCAACAAGCTACGGATCAGTTAACGTTACACGATATTTCATTTACGGTCATGCCGGGTGAATGGGTCGCCATTGTCGGCCATAACGGTTCTGGTAAGTCGACCTTGGCCAAGAATTTAAACGGACTGTTAGCACCAGCGGCCGGAACGATTACGGTTGATGGTCAAGTATTATCTGAAGAAACCGTTTGGGACATTCGGCGCAAAATTGGGATGGTTTTCCAAAACCCAGATAACCAATTCGTTGGGGCAACCGTTGCCGATGATGTTGCGTTTAGCCTTGAAAACCAGGGCGTGCCGCGTCCTGAGATGCTAACGCGGGTACAGGCGGCTCTAGAACAAGTCAACATGCAGGATTTTGCGACACGTGAACCGGCACGTTTGTCAGGTGGTCAAAAACAACGGGTGGCGCTGGCTGGTATGATAGCGGCGCGGCCTCAGATTTTGATTCTGGACGAAGCGACGTCAATGTTGGATCCCCGTGGTCGTCAGGAAGTATTGACGACGATTCGCGATATGAAGGCTAATTCAGCGTTAACGGTCTTGTCAATTACGCATGA
Source organism: Lactiplantibacillus sp. YT640 (assembly GCF_049745435.1). Taxonomy (NCBI): domain Bacteria; kingdom Bacillati; phylum Bacillota; class Bacilli; order Lactobacillales; family Lactobacillaceae; genus Lactiplantibacillus; species Lactiplantibacillus sp. YT640. The sequence goes on along the minus strand of NZ_JBMNVY010000008.1, from coordinate 32,167 downwards.
TATTGACGAAGCGGCCAGCGCTAATCGGGTCTTAGTGATCAATGACGGTGAGGTTAAGGAAGAGGGGACTCCAGCGGAAATTTTTCAGCATGGAGAAGCCTTAATTAAGATGGGATTGGACATGCCATATGCTGAGCGCTTAAAAGCAGCGCTAAAGCGGCAGGGTGTTCAAGTGCCCGCACAGTATTTAACAGAGAAAGGAATGGCGGACTGGTTATGGCAATTACGTTCAAACAAGTAGATTTTACTTACCAACCGGGTACGCCGTTCGAAACTAAGGCGTTAACTGATATTAACGTCACCATTCCCACCGGCTCTTATACGGCTTTGATTGGTCATACGGGGAGTGGTAAGTCTACACTTTTACAGCATTTGAACGCCTTACTCAAACCGACTAGTGGAACGGTCACGATTGGTGAACGGGTCATTACGCCAACGACGAGTAATAAGGACTTGAAGCGATTGCGGCAACACGTGGGCATCGTCTTTCAGTTTCCAGAAAGTCAGTTGTTTGAAGAAACGGTGGCCAAAGACATTGCGTTCGGGCCCCAGAACTTTGGGGCTAGCGAAGCGGATGCTTTGAAAACTGCGGCTGAAATGTTGGCTTTAGTTGGGTTAGACGAGTCGTTACTGACGCGGTCACCGTTTGACCTCTCTGGTGGACAGATGCGGCGAGTGGCCATTGCGGGGGTCCTTGCGATGCAGCCACAAGTCCTAGTCTTGGATGAACCGACTGCCGGATTGGACCCTCAGGGCCGTTTAGATATGATGGAGATGTTTGCCCGTTTGCGTCATGAACGTGATTTGACCGTGGTACTAGTGACCCATCAGATGGATGATGTTGCTAATTACGCGGATAATGTAATCGTGATGGATCGTGGACAAATCGTCAAAACGGGGACGCCTCGTGAGATCTTCAAAGATCCTGCGTGGCTAACTGCCCATCAACTGGGCTTACCGAAAACAACGGCCTTTGCGCATACACTCCAAAAGCAAGGCTGGCAATTTGATGAGTGGCCGTTGACCGAGGACGAATTAGCAGCAGCCATCGTCCAACAGTTGCCACCGAACGCGATGGGGGAGGTGGCCGCTCATGATGAATAAATTGATCTTTGGTCGCTACATTCCGGGAGACTCCGTGGTTCACCATATGGACCCCCGGGCGAAACTGTTATTGAGTTTTTATTTCATTGGGATTATTTTTATTGCCAATAACTGGGCGACCTATGCCTTGCTATTTGTCTTTACATTGGCCGCTATTTACCTATCCGGTGTGAAATGGTCGTTCTTCATCAACGGTGTCAAACCGCTGATTTGGTTGATTTTATTCACCGTCATCCTGCAAGTGTTGTTTAGTGCAAGTGGCGGGCACGTTTACTTTCAATGGGGCATCATTACAATCAGCCAACTTGGATTGATCAACGGGGTCTATATTTTTTGCCGGTTCGTGTTGATTATTTTTATGTCAACGCTGTTAACTCTAACAACGCCGCCACTGGAATTGTCGGATGCCATCGAGTATATCTTGATGCCGCTCAAAGCGGTCCGTTTTCCAGTCTATGAAGTGGCACTGATGTTGTCGATTGCCTTACGCTTTGTGCCAACGTTGATGGACGAAACGGAAAAAATTATGAATGCACAACGGGCCCGGGGGGTCGACTTTGGTGAGGGCAATATCTTTCAACAAATGCGTGCCGTAGTTCCGCTGCTGATTCCGCTGTTTGTCAGCTCATTCAACCGGGCTGAGGATTTAGCAACGGCAATGGAAGCACGTGGCTATCAAGGCGGCGAGGGTCGCAGTAAGTACCGGATTCTTAAGTGGCACCAACGTGATACGTGGGCTACCGGATGCTTTGCGATCTTGACCGTTGCATTGATTTTCTTGCGTGCATAAATGAAGACTGATTAACGTGGGCGTCGCACTGATGGCGACCCACGTTTTTAACTGGAGGGATATTGTGACCACGCGGTATAAAGTAGTTTTAGCATATGACGGCACCAATTTTGCGGGCTTTCAACGCCAGCCACACCAGCGAACTGTCGAGCAGGTCGTCACTAAGGCGGTCAATAAGATGGCGAAAGATCCCGTTGAACCGATTGTGATCTACGGCGCGGGCCGAACGGATGCTGGTGTGCATGCGTTTGGACAGACGTTGCATTTTGACTTGCCGTACGAAATTAATCCAGAAGGGGTTCGGCGCGGCCTGAACAGCATGTTACCGATGGATACAATCGTAAAGGCCGTTTCCATTGTGCCGAATGATTTTCACGCGCGTTATGATACGGTCGGTAAGCGGTACTGGTATCGGGCCTATCAAAATGAATTTGTAGATCCATTTAAACGGCACTATACGGGGCATTTTAAGTTCGCTGCGGATATCGACCGAATTCAGCAAGCCATCGGTGACTTAGAAGGACGGCACGATTTCTCGACCTTCGTTGCGTCCGGTTCACAAGCACATGACCATGTTCGTGAGATCTATTCAGCCAAAGCGTGGGCCTTGCCGGATGAACGCGAAATTCAGTTTGAATTTTGCGGTAGTGGTTTTTTATATAACCAGGTTCGAATCATGGTGGCTGTTTTGATGGAAATTGGTCAGGGCCGGCGCGCAGTTGACTGTATTCCAGCGTTACTAGCGGCTAAGGACCGTGAGCAAGCGCGGGGAACGGCTCCCGCGGCTGGACTTTATATGAAAAAAGTGTATTATGAACAAAATGAATTACAAGCTGATTTGATAAAGTATTGACTTCTGAGGCGAAATTAGGTAGACTAGTCGTTGGTATTGTTTGCCCCACGATAAGCCCCGGAAATCTTATTGAGTGTCAAACAAACACAGAAAATGGAGGAACACAACGTGCGTACAACATATATGGCTAAACCAGGTGAAATTGATCGTAAATGGTATGTAGTTGATGCAACCGATGTACCTTTGGGTCGTCTTTCAACTGTCGTCGCATCAATCTTGCGTGGTAAGAACAAACCTACCTTTACCCCTAACGTGGATACTGGTGATAACGTTATCGTTATTAATGCAAGCAAGGTCGCTTTAACTGGGAAGAAAGCAGAACGGAAGATTTATTATCATCATACTGCTTATGCTGGTGGTTTAAAGGAACGGACTGCCGGTGACTTCTTGGCAAAGGAACCTACTAAATTGATTGAAACTTCAGTTAAGGGTATGCTTCCTCACAACTCTTTAGGCCACAAGATGGGCTTGAAGTTGCATGTTTATGCTGGTGCAGAACATACGCAACAAGCACAAAAGCCTGAAGTTTTGGACATCACTAACTTAATCTAAGGAGGAAACTACATTGGCTCAAGTACAATATCGCGGCACAGGCCGTCGTAAAGATTCAGTAGCCCGCGTACGCTTAGTACCAGGTACTGGTAAAATTGTTATGAATGACAAATCTGTTGAAGATTACATTCCATTTGCAGATATTCGCAAGGAATTGTTACAACCATTCGAAGTAACTGAAACAACTGATCAATATGATGTTTTAGTTAACGTTAATGGTGGTGGCTTCCATGGTCAAGCCGGCGCAACTCGTCATGGGATCGCTCGGGCATTGCTCGAAGTTGACCCAGATTTCCGTACTCCTTTGAAGCGCGCGGGTCTCTTAACTCGTGATGCTCGTATGAAGGAACGTAAGAAGCCAGGTTTGAAGAAAGCCCGGAAAGCTTCACAATTCTCAAAACGTTAATATTATCCAAAAACGTTGTTTTATCAACATTTTCTGGCTATATGAGAAAGCACCTGTCTATGGACGGGTGCTTTTTTTTTGGTTGAGTGAGAAAAAAACCACAAAAAAACCATATGACGTGGCTCAACGAGATAAATAACCCATTTGGGCAGGTTTTATTTGATACTAATTGGTTCGAATATAGCCCGCCTTGAAACAAACTAAGCAAGTAACGCTCGGTTACTTAAAAATGGATTGGGCCATTGACGGCTCAATCCATTTTAATTACTGACGTTTAGTTTTACCAAAAGAGAAGACGGCAACGCAACCGAGGCCGGTATGGCTAGTGATGGTCGGCCCAATGTGTTCGAGCAAAATTTCAGCATCAGGAACCTTGGCTAAAATCTTTTCACGAACGGTTTGGGCGGCTTCCTGAGCGTCGCTAGTGGCAATGATAATGCGCGGCTTGGTCTGATCACGTAAATCGGCTAGTGTGTTGTTAACTAGTGTGGTCAGTGACCGGCGCCGTGAGCGCACCTTTTGTACTGGACGCAAGTGGCCGAGTGGGTCGACGTCCATGACTGGCTTGATCTGTAAGAGTGATCCAACCGTCGCGGAGGTCCGTGAGACCCGGCCGCCGTGATAAAGGTAATTTAAGTCATCAACGGTGAACCATTGGTGATAATAGAGGCGGTTTTCAGTCAGCCAATCCGCCAATTGGGCGATCGGCATACCAGCATCGCGCTTGTCAATGGCATCTAGTAGCATCAGGCCTTCACCGCAGCAGGCTGCTCGGGAATCCACGAGGTAGATCTCGGCATCTGGCTGGTCTTGTAAAAGCATGGCCTTGGCCTGTTGCGCATTATTGAAGGTCCCACTTAAGCCTGATGAAAAGCCGAGGTATAGGATTGGCGTATGTGCCTGAACGTACGGCTTGAAAAATTCAATAAACTGGCCGATATTAATCTGAGCAGTAGAAGGCATCACACCGTTACCAATCCGATGATAAAAGTCAGTCAAGTCAAAGTGGTGACCCAAATCGTCCGCGTATTCCTGGTCGTCAATCGTGACGTTCATTGAAACAAAATCGACATGCTTGTCTTTAAGTAGTTGATAAGGTAAATCAACGGTTGAATCTGTTAATAGCTGATACATAGTTTTCTCCCTTAATTGTACTTACTGTTACATTGTACGCTTATTTGGGCGGCCATGGAAAATTAATACATGCTGTATTTTTACGTACAGCAGTAATTTACGGTAACAACTAGTTGGTTGTCGCAATCCTGGTAGCAGCGTGAATGCTGATCAGGAAATTGAACTGGGCATGTCAGTAAATACTGGACGCATCGGAAGGTCAGTTATGGGTTAACTGCAATAATGGCGTAGTGACTAGGACCGTGCTTTTCAGTCATGGTGATGAGGTTCGACGACTAATTTGCCTATTCAATGAGACGCTGTAAGTTGATTGAAATCAGCCGATCAATGGCGTGATTTTGCTGCTGGCGGTAGGGGGTGGCCCCGGTTTCATAAAGGAGTTGCGCCTGGTGATGATGAACGCTGATCTGTTCGAGTTGCGGAGGCAATCGAAGAATCGCGATACCGGTGGTCAGTTGGTGCTGTTGAATTAATTGGCTGCGCTTGAATAGCAGTAAGTGTGAGGCGCTGGGGCCGTATGACTGTGATAACAAGACGTAGTGGTCATAGAAGGCCATTCCTTGAATATTGGGTGGGAGCTTGCCGTGCCAGTCACTAACTGCCTTTGGTAAAATGGCGTGACTCGTGGTCATTCTGTATGGCGTGCCGGCGCTCGTCAGTGGATAGCGGGCAACCAAGGTGGTCTGTCCAGGTTTGAACTGGCCGACATAAAGGGCCTGATGGTGATAGGTCAGTAGTGAAGCATTGCTCAGTGTTGGCAGTGACCAGCGTTGCTGATAGTGAACGGCAATGGAAGTGGTCGGGTCGAAGTGCCGTAATGCGGCCAGACTAACGCTCACGATAGCCCCATGACCGTGGCGATGACTGCACAACCAAATCCGCTGGTGGTGAGGGTCATAAGCTAGACCACCCACATGTGGTTTACCATGCAATAAGACAGTGTTGCATAATTGATGTCGGAAACGATCCTGTACATATAGGACAGATTGGGTTCGACCAGTGGCATCGTAAGCGGTGGTTAGACGATAACGACCGGCAATAACAACGCCCTGTGGAATCATCATTGTCGTCGTCGTGAGTTGTTTAGTGACGAGGTCTCTAGTCAGGGTGGCTTGTAGTCCTGGCTGAATGGTGGTGCCTTGCAACATACCGATTGGGTCGAATTTTGCTAGTTTAACCAGATCCGGATACTGACGGATGGTTTGATAAAATTCGGTTGGTGAAAAAACAGCTTGGGTGGCTGTTCTTTGAAGAGTGGTTGGTGGGTACGGTAGTGTCGGTCGTACGCGACTAGCTAGACCGCCGAGGGGATGGACCCAAATTAACAAGCCCGTGATTAGTCCTGTATAAAAATGATAGGTATAACGGTGCATCGCGGGTCCCTCCTCTAGTTTAAGTGTCTTCAATATAGCATGGAAAGACAGGCCGCTTAGCGGATAGTGAAAGGTTAGTTAAGGAAAGAAACTGAGTGGGGCATAATTAAAAAATTAACGTTTTGCACATCTGTTTTTAATTATATTTACATAAAACATTGAATTTTCTAATTAGGAATCGGATAATGAACGTGTTCAAGCTGTTTAGCAATCTGAATAAAGTGTGATATCCCGGTGCTCGCCAAGTTAGGCGAGTGCTGGCTGTCAAAAACGGAGGAAAATATAACGATGCGAATTAGTGCGGAAACGGAACGACAATTTTTAGAAGCAGTTTTTAAGGCCCAACGGTTTAGTGCCAAGGATGGGGCACTGCTGGCAGACACCCTGGTCGATGCAGATTTACGTGGAATCTCGTCACATGGTATCCAGCGGCTGGCTTGGTATACGCGGATGATCAAGGATCATACCTTGGAACCGACGCATCAACCGAAGATTTTGAATGAAACACCTACCAGTCTATTGATCGATGCGAACCAGAGCATGGGCCAGATTGCGTCGGCGTTTACGATGAATAAACTGATTGAAAAGACTAAGCAACTCGGTGTTTCATTAGCGGTTATCCGCAATTCGAATCACTTTGGAACGGCGGGCTATTATTCGCGCATGGCTTGCAAAGCGGGTTTGATCGGTATTTCAACGACTAATACGCGGCCGTTGGTGGTGCCGACGAATGCGACAGAAGCTTTTTTGGGTTCCAACGCATTAGCTTTTACTTTTCCAGCCGACCCGCATCCTTTCGTTTTTGACGGCGCGACTGCGGTGGTTTCAAGCGGGAAGATTCAAGTGCTGGCCAAAAAAGGTGCACAGATTCCGGGTGATTGGGCGGTTGATGAGCATCGTCAAGTCTTGCATGATGCGCAGACGGTGGAGGATAACTTGACTAAAATTGCGTTTTCTGAGAATCGTCCTGGTGGTGGGGTCCTGACCCTAGGTGGCCAGCAGGAAGTCAATTCAAATTACAAAGGCTTTGGCAACTCACTAATTATTGAGTTACTCACGGGAATTTTAGCGCAAGGGTCGCTGTCGGCTGATACGAACACCGGTAAGCATGACTTTAGTCAGTTCTTCATGACGATTAATCCCGCCTTATTTGGCGATCCCGAGGTGTTGAAGGCCAACGTGACGACTATGTTTGACCGTATTCGGCATTTGAAGCATCTACCAGGTACTAAGATCATGATACCAGGTGACCGGGAATACCGGCACTATGATGAAAATTTGGTGCAGGGCGTCAGTATTGATCCACAGACGTTGACGGAAATGCAGCAAGTTGGTGCTGAATTTGGAGTGGCAGTCCCCGCAGCCTTGAAAGCGTAGTTTGGTGTAGTTGCGGCAATTATTGTGACTAAAATGGGGATCACATAAACTGATGATAGTGTGGCTGGAATCTGCTCTGGATGCTGGCGACACTATTTTTGGTTATCACGATTATGTGCGGTGGTGAAGACCAGCTAGCTGGTTGGGAATAGATGGCGGTTCAGACAATTGACGAGCGGCGACGGTTAGTTATACGGAACATTGTTGAAATTGTAATCGAAAATAACCGTTTGTCAGTCGTTCGTTGTGAGAAGTTTAGCGTTGGAGTGCGGCTTTTAGATTTTAATGATTTGCCTGGCGGTGGATTATAAGTTAAGTCAGTGCAAGCTACTGGCTAAAAATATTTTCAGAAAGTGGCAGGGAACCATTTTAATATCTGTAAAATGATTTGACACGCAAACTTGCTGATTTACCAGTATTTATTAGCAGTTAGCGAGGATGATGACGACTAGCAAATCGAGGGTGGACCAACATGTTTTTGTTGATTAATAGAAAAAGTTTGCAAAAACCATTTGACAATTCTATTGATTAGCCGTATATTTTAAGTCAGCAAATACACATTATAAATTAAGGAGATTTTAATCATGACGATTAATACCAATTTACAATTGAATTCGTATTATTATTACTGGTTTACTTAGTGCCTTGGCATCCACTGCGAGGCACGCCCTCGCAACGGATGTGACCAGTAAATTTTGGAATGATTAAAATTTATGGAAAAGTCATATCAGTGTTGTGAACAACCACTGTGTGACTTTTCTGCTTCTGAGTAGCGGTGTTTTTCGGGCACCCTGCGAAGAATTAGTGGACTCACAGTTGGTGTAACTGTGAGTCTTTTTTATTAGCCAAAATGAGAGGGAGCGAAGTTAATGCAAGCATTTGATGAAATTGATGAATTAGCGGTGAATAATCTACGAGTACTGAGTGCGGAAATGATTGAACGGGCCGGTTCTGGTCATCCAGGATTGCCACTCGGCGCGGCTCCAATGATGTGGGCACTGTGGAGCCGACAATTACGGGTCGATCCACAGCAGTCTCAATGGGCTAATCGCGATCGCTTTGTCTTATCAGCCGGACACGGGTCGGCGTTGTTGTACAGTCTGCTACATGTGAGTGGCTTCAACGTGACAATGGGCGAGTTACAACGTTTTCGTCAATTCGGCAGTCACACGCCAGGCCACCCTGAACTGGGAATCGTGGATGGTGTGGAAGCCACGACCGGTCCACTGGGACAGGGGTTAGGGATGGCGGTGGGCATGGCCCTGGCTGAACGGCAACTAGCGGCTCAGTTCTCCGAGGCACCGCAGTTGGTGGATCACTATACTTATGCGTTAGTCGGTGATGGTGATTTGATGGAAGGCGTCTCCCACGAAGCCGCCAGCTTTGCCGGTAATCAACAATTGCAAAAATTAATTGTATTGTACGACGATAACGCTGTTTCGCTTGATGGCCCCACCAGCCGGTCGTTTCGTACCGATGTGAACCAGCACTTCGCTAGTTATGGTTGGGATACACAAACGGTAGGTGATGGCAATGATTTAACGGCGATTAATGCCGCCATTGAGCGTGCCAAACACAGTTCACGTCCAAGCCTGATCGCTGTTAAAACGACGATTGGATTTGGCGCACCACAAGCGGGTACGAATGCGGTGCATGGCAATCCGTTGGGAACGGCCGGTTTAACTAGTTTGCGGCAACAATTAGGGTGGCAAGCCGCGCCATTTACGGTAATGCCGGCCGTTGCTAAACGCGCACAGCAACTAATCTTGCAACGTGGTCAGCGTGCACATTGCCGGTGGCAGTCACAACGAGAGGCTTTACCACAAGCCGTACAACACCGTTTCGAACAACAGCTCAGTATGCGTCTGCCAGTTGACTTAGCCACCAGTTTACCGATCTTTGATGAAGGCGCCCAAGCTTCGCGGATCACGAGTCATACCGTCATTCAGAAGCTAGCTGCTCAGTTACCAGGATTAGTCGGGGGCGCGGCTGATTTAGCCAGTTCGAATAAGACGACCATTGAGCAGGATCAATTGTCGACTCCGGTGACCCCGGATCAGCGCAACGTTGCCTTTGGTGTCCGGGAGTTTGGTATGGGCACCATTTTGAATGGGATGACTTTACACGGTGGCTTGCGGGTCTTTGGTGGCACCTTCCTTGTCTTTTCCGATTACACGCGTGCGGCTATTCGATTGGCGGCGATGATGAAGTTACCAGTCACTTACGTTTTCACGCATGACTCGATTGCAGTCGGCGAGGACGGTCCGACTCATCAGCCAATTGAACAGCTAATGAGTTTACGATTGATTCCGAATCTAACGGTGATCCGGCCCGCTGACCCGAATGAAACGGTCGCAGCTTGGTGGCAAGCCATCAACGCGACGGATCATCCAACCGTGCTCGTCTTGACCCGTCAGAATTTGGCAGTGCTATCCGGATCTAAGACTAAGGCCATGACTGGTGTGGCTCGTGGCGGTTATGTTCTCTCACCGCAGCGTGGCCGCCAGCCAATGGGAATCTTGATTGCAAGCGGGTCAGAAGTTGCTTTAGCTCTTCAGGCCCAGGCGAAACTAGCTACGTTAGGTGAAGATGTCAGTGTCGTTTCAATGCCGTCGATGGAAAACTTTGCGCGCCAATCAACGAATTACCAAGCTCAGGTCTTGCCACCTCAAATTCGGCGGCGAGTTGCAGTCGAAATGGGCGCAACATCTGGCTGGGAACGTTACGTTGGGTTAGATGGGGCGGTACTAGGCTTGGACCACTTTGGCGCCAGTGGAGCGGCCGACCAAGTATTAGCCGCTAACCAGTTCACGGTAGCAGACCTAGTGCGGACGTATCAACAAACGCACGTGGATCTTGGTCAACAATTGCGAGTCATTTAGAAAGGAAGTTAGTTAAAGCATGATTGATGGGCAAACGGCACTCTTTGGATTTATCGCGCACCCCGCACGGCACAGTCGCTCACCGCGAATGCATAATTTGAGTTTTGACTACTGGGGGCTAAATGCGCGCTACTTGGCGTTTGATGTGGCACCGGATGGATTGGCTGATACGCTTGCTGGAATTCGTAGCATGGGTATCGCGGGGGTGAACCTTTCAATGCCATTCAAACAAGCCGTTGTACCGCTACTAGATGGTTTGACAGTGCGAGCGCAACGGATTCAAGCGGTCAATACGATTAAGAATGAAGCTGGCAAGCTGATTGGTGACAGCACGGACGGCGCTGGAGTTTTTCAGGATCTCTTACATCAAGGTCTGAACTTGGTTGATAAGCACGTCATGGTTTTAGGCGCGGGAGGCGCAGGTAAGGCAATCATTGCGGCGGCTTTAGATTATGGTGTCGCGAGTGTAACGGTCTTTAAACGCAACAACGTACGCTACGCCGGTGTTCAGCACTGGTTGGAGCAACTCAGTACCACGACTTCGGTACCACTCCGGCTCTGTGCCTATGAAGATCAAGTACGGATGCAGCAAGTTGCTCGTACCAGCGATTTGATCATTAACGCGACCAATATCGGCATGACGACTGCTGGAACGCCATTACCAATCTCAATTATCCAGCAATTAGTCCCACAACAGACGGTCTATGATATGATTTACCAACCGCTTGAAACGACTTTTTTGCGCTTAGCGCGTCAGCAGGGGTGCGCCACATATAATGGCTTGGGGATGTTAATTTGGCAAGGTGCCTTGGCTTTTGAGTTTTGGACTGGTAAGCAGATGCCAGTTCAACAGGTCCGCCAAGATATGTTAGCCAGTATTCAAGCGACTCCGCCGATTACGGCGCAGGCTTAGGCCTTAACTTTTGAGAATTGATTAGTAGGAGGAAATTATTATGATTATTATATTAAAACCAGCAACCGCTACGGCTATGCAGGCAAAGTTAGTGAGTCAATTTGGTGCGGATCACGAGATCTTCACGCACAATAATCGAATTGCAATTCAAGGATTGCGTCCAGAAGCACTTCCTGCGGATGTGCAAGCAGCCAGTGAATCAATCTTGACGGCAGTTCCCGCAGCGGTCCAAAGCAGCCGTCTCTTTCACCCAGAAGATACGATTATTAAGACGCCACACAGTGTGATTGGCGGTAATCAATTCGTCATGATGGCTGGCCCGTGTTCAGTCGAAAGCGCTGAACACGTGGACCAGATGGCCGCGGTTGCCAAGCAGGGTGGTGCGACGATTGTTCGTGGCGGAGCATTCAAGCCACGGACGTCACCTTACAGCTTCCAAGGCCTCGGGGAGACGGGACTCCAATACTTACGGACGGCGGCTGATAAACATGGCCTTGATATGATTACCGAAGTGATGGATGATGAACACGTGGCGATGGTGGCGAAATACACGGATATTTTTCAAATTGGTGCACGCAATATGCAAAATTTCTCGTTGCTTAAAGCCGTTGGACAGACCCAAATTCCGGTTGCATTAAAGCGAGGAATGTCGGCAACAATCGACGATGTGCTCAATGCAGCTGAATACATTGCAGCTGGTGGTAATCATCAGATCATGCTTTTGGAGCGGGAAATTCGAACGTTTGATAATAAGTACACACGCAACACGTTTGACTTAGGTGCAGTGCCAGTCTTGCAATCGTTGACACATTACCCAGTCATCGTTGATCCGAGTCACGCGGTCGGTACCTGGGAACTCGTGACCCCGATGGCGATGGCAGGTGTAGCAGCTGGCGCCAGTGGCATGATCGTTGAAATTCATGACCAGCCAACGCAAGCTTTATCCGATGGGCCGCAAGCGTTAAAACCCGCGACGTACTTAAAAATGGCGCAACAGGCTTTCCAGTTACATGATCTGATGCAAACGTGGGCGTAGGATGTGCCTATGACAAACATTGAAGTCAAGACGCGAGTTAAACAGTATCAGATCAAGATCATGATTGACAGTTTACATCATCTAGGAACGTTGGTAACTAAGGTATGGTGTGCCCGTCAAGTAGCGGTGGTAACGGATACCAATGTGGGCCCGTACTATGCGAAGCTGGTAACTGATGAACTGACGGCGGCTGGATTCAAGGTGCGTGTGATGACGGTTCCAGCCGGTGAGGCGAGCAAAAGTTGGTCACAAGTCCAGTCGTTAATCGATCAGCTGAGTGCCGCCCATTTTAGCCGCAGTGACGGTGTCATCGCTCTTGGTGGCGGGGTGGTTGGTGACTTAGCAGGGTTTGTCGCTTCGATTTATATGCGCGGTATTGCCTTGATTCAAGTACCGACATCATTATTAGCGCAAGTCGATAGTTCGGTGGGCGGTAAGACCGCGATTGACTTACCAACTGGCAAAAACTTAGTGGGCAGTTTTTACCAACCAGATTTAGTCGTCATTGATCCGGCAATTCTGGTGACGTTACCGCCGCGGATGCTCGCAGAAGGTTATGGCGAAATCGTTAAGTGCGCAGCATTAGTTGGCGGTGATTTTTGGCAATCCTTGCAGCAAATTACCAGTGTGGCAGCGATTTTACCAGCAGCACCAGATTTAATTGCAGCTAGTGTGGCGTTCAAAGCGCGCGTCGTTATGGCGGATGAACATGAACAGGGTCAGCGGCAATTATTGAATTTTGGTCATACGATTGGTCACGCAGTCGAACTATTGGCTGACGGTCAACTAATGCATGGGGAAGCGGTAGCGATTGGTCTAGTACAGGTTTGTCGGTTGTTTGCAGCACATGGGTTAGCGCCGACTAGTTTAACGTCGACGCTCAAGGCACGCTTAATGGCGGTAGGGTTGCCCACGGAATTACCGCCGATAGCGCCGCAAGCCGTGGCCGCAGTGATGCAACACGACAAAAAAGTGCACGGTACAGCGCTGACCTGGGTCTACTTATCGGCGGTTGGGCAACCCCACCTGTATCCCATAGCGGTCACGGACTTGGCGACTTGGATGGGTGACTTGTGGTCGGTGTCGTGATTAGACGTAAGTTTACAATATGCTTCAGTTCGACACATGACGGTTAGCCGGGTGGGATCTGAAAATTTGAGGGAGCATCAGAACTTTTGACGTCCAGGTTCTGATGGACTTACATGGTAGATTAACAATCGGCTTTCCAAGTAATAGTTGGAAAGCCGATTGTTATTGGTTAGGGCGTGATGTTTGTATGATCAAGTCGTTAGTCAGGAGTAAGTTCACATTGTGCGCGTTAATTTTCATGAAGCATGCATTAAAATATGCCAGTCTTGAGTTTAAAAAGCCAGTTTAGGGTCACCGGCAAAAGTTCTGATTTGCGTAAACTTGCTCGGCTAGATCGTCCTTCCCCCAGAAATGGGCACTCAGCCCGGAGTCGGGAAATACGTGAATGAGTGTCTGAACCTGTCAAATGGTATAGTTGAAAAACAACTAGTTTACCAATAGCCTAAAAGTTTCATCCAGAGTGTGCCACCAACGCCTCATACTAATAGATAGAAACCACCAAGGCACAGATTCAGACGCCACCATTCGGACTGCGTTATGTAACCTGATCCGAACATAATCGAGGCGGGACCGTTGGCGTAATGGGTGGTCGAACTGAAAATGGCACCGTCAAAGCCTAATAGTAGGGCTGCTAGCATTGGGGGGGCGCCGGCTGAAATTGCCACACCCAAGAAGGCGCCGTACATGGCGGAGACGTGAGCAGTGGCGCCGGCAAACAGGTAGTGGCTGTAAAAGTAAACGAGCATCAAAGCTGCCAAGACCCATAGCCAACTGATTCCTTGCAGGGCCTGGCCCATAGTTTGTGAAAGCCATGGAATAAAGCCAAGACTGTTCAGTTTGCCAGCCATAAAAATAAGAATTGAAAACCAAACGAGTGTGTTCCAAGCCCCAGTTTCATGTAATAAGTCGTCAACGGATAATACACCGGTTAATAAGAGCAAAGTGACGGCTATGAAGGCCACTAAGGTCGCGTCTAGCCCAGTGAGACTAGCTGAGATCCAAAGAAAGAGGGCCAACATAAAAATACCGCCCATGAGTTTTTCGGCCAAAGTCATGGCCCCCATCTGCTCAAGTTCGTTGGCAGCCCACGCATGCGCGTTGGGTGTATCCTTAATTTCTGGCGGATAGAGCCAATAAATAATAGCTGGAACGCTAATTAAGCAAATAAGACCAGGTAATAGAGCGGCGAGTAACCAGTCCATCCATGTGATGTGAATCTGCATTGCTTGGGCCAAGGCCACGGCAACGAGATTTGGTGCCATCGCGGTCATGAATAAGCCACTGGTGGCAATATTACCATGGAAAGCTGACATAATGAGAAAACTACCAACCTTACGCTGCGTACCGTTTTGTGGGTCAGAGCCGTATGCTTTAGCTAAAGATTCAATAATTGGGAAGACGATTCCACCGACGCGGGCGGTATTGCTAGGCGTGGCCGGACTAGTGACGAGATCGACACCAATCAGCGCGTAGGCTAATCCAAGGGTCTTTTTACCAAATAATTTGACGAAGACCAGCGCGACTCGTCGCCCTAGCCCCGTTTTTACGAAGCCTCGTGATAGGAAGTAAGCCATTGCAATCATCCAAACCGTGTTATCACCAAAGCCGGCCATGGCATCCGTCATCGAGGTAACACCAAGTAAGACACCAAGTGTGAGACCAATAATTGCGACACCGGCAATAGGTAACGGCTGGGTAATGCAACCAATGATAGTGCCAACAAAGAGAGCCAGCATGTGCCATGCTAATAGACTGAGCCCCGCGGGACGAAATGGCGCGCTCAGCCAAATAATCAAACCAATTATCAGCGGCCATGTAAGTTGCTGGTAGTTGACGGATTGTAATTTGGTCATCGAAAACGACCACCTTTCTAGTCAAACGTTAAAATCGTCTCACGGTGACTGCTGAAACTAGTCAGCAAATGATGCTAATCCGGACACGATTTCTAAATTAGAATTAATGCAACCCTAATGTCATTTTTGCTGCCCGTGACATTTTATCAAGCGACCAGGCCGGTTCCCAGACAAGGTTGATGAGTATCTGATCGATACCCGCGACGGTCATTAATGCGTTTTTGATATGGTCATTCAAATAGCCTGTCAGTGGACAGCCCATGATGGTCAGTGTCATGGTAACGGTGCAGAGCTTTAGGTCAGCATCGTAAGCAACATCGTAGATCAAACCGAGGTCAACAATGTTCACACCAAGTTCAGGATCAATCACGGTATTCAGAGCGGCTAAAGCTTGGGTTTTTAAAGTAGATTGTGTATCCATACTAATCATGAGAAAGACTCCTTTAGACCAACAGCCTAAGCAGGGTGATCCGCTTAGGCTGTTAATGGTCGGTTATTTAATGAATTTAACTTGTTCGTTGATTTTTTTAATCTCAGCTTCTTTACGTTCGTTGAAGATGACCTTGTTCTTTTCAAACAAGTTGTCGCCATTCGTATCGATGGAGACAATTAACGGACCGAAGTCTTTGACCTCACACGCCCAGAGTGTTTCGGGCATTCCGAGGTCTTTCCACTGGGCATCAACAATCTTATTGACGTGCAGGGCGGCATAAACAGCATTGCCAGCGGGGTAAACGAGGTGTAAGGCGTGATATTTCTTGCAGGCCCGTTCGGTTCCCGGTCCCATGCCGCCTTTACCAACGATTAGTTTGACACGGGTTTGTTTTACGAATTCTTCTTCAAATTTTTCCATCCGCATACTAGTCGTTGGCCCGACTGCGACCATTTCGTACTTGTCATGGCCGAGATCTTTAATGATCGGGCCAGCGTGGAGAATTGCTCGGTCTGTCACGTTAACGGGTAGGGGACGATGTTCTTCGACGAGCCGCCGATGGGCAACGTCCCGACAGGTTGTTAGTGAGCCATTCAAGTAGACGATGTCGCCGATACGAATGTCCTTAATATCGTCATCAGAAATTGGGGTGGTTAAGTGGTAAGTTTTCATGATAATTCGACTCCTTTGTTCAGTGGTAAGTCATAGTTTAGATCTGCGTCAAAGTTGATAAGTCCGCGCCGGTGTGACCAGCAGCCGGTACTAACAGCGACGCCAATTGTTGATGGGTGTCGGGCGGTATTCTCGACATTGACACCCATTACTGACTTTTGACCGCCAAACCCCTGTGGTCCCAGGCCAATGTGATTGATGCCGTCTTCTAATAAGTGTTCGAGTTTGGCAGCATTAGCGTTTGGATTTTCACTATCGACGCGCCGCATTAAAGCTAATTTAGAATTAAGCGCAGCCGTTTCAACGGATGTGGCGACGCCGACACCGACGAGTAAAGGTGGGCAAGCGTTAATGCCGTAGCTCGTCATGCGATCCATCACGAAACGGACGACGCCTTCGTAACCTTCACCAGGCATCAGGACTTTGGCAGCCCCGGGTAATGTGCAGCCACCGCCGGCCATGTACACGTACATTGAGATGTCAGTGCCATTACCATCAACTTGCAGAAAAATCGAGGGGATGCCGTCACCAATGTTCATACCGGTATTGTATTCGTCAAATGTCTGAACAGCATTATGTCGGAGTGGCGCTTTTTTTGTCCCACGATAAACGGCGTCTTTCAAAATTTGATTGAGTTCGCCTAATAGTGGGAACTGCGCGCCGCATTTAATGAAGAATTGTAACGCACCGGTATCTTGGCAACTTGGGCGTTTAAGTTTATTGGCAAGTAATTGGTTTTCCATCATCGTGTCGTAGACGAGCTTTTGGAGTGGATCGACTTCGATCTTACTGAGTTCTTCGAGTTTGGCAGTCACATCATCTGGTAGTCGATGACTGATGAGCGCAATATAATCGGCCAAAATGTCGCGCATCCGTTGGCCCTTAGTTGATAATGTTGGTTCGGTATAGTCGTATGTCATTGTATCCATGCTGGTTTCCTCCTATCAATTTACAGCTACATTGTAAGTAACTGTGTGATACAAAACTAACCGCTACTCGCCGAGTTATGCCAGGTATTGGATTGTGAAAGTGATGGTAAGCGGACAGGTAGCCGGTTAAAAATGACAAAAAAATACCAAGGCCTTCTGACGAGTGATGCCGTCGTACCTTGGTATGACCCAATATTTGATCAAAATATCGGTAAGTTCAGTTGTTCGTAATCACAAAAATTGTTATGCCATTAATTATTGATTAAGCAATGTTTTTAATTGCGCGATCTTTTGTTTGAGTGCCTGATATTCTTGAAAATGTAGTTTATACATGCAACTTTCACAAGCACTGAGTTGATCAGTACTTGTGAGTTGGGCCCAGTGCTTGAGTTGCTTTTGGACAATGGTAGTTTGTGTGGGAGTGAGCGGTTGCTTGAACTGGTCATATTCAGGACGTTGCCCGTGTGACAAATGTTGACGGTAACTGGAAGGTGTCTGACCAAAATGCTTCTTAAACATTAGATTGAAGGACTTGACCTCCTGAAACCCATTGGCTAAGGCTAGATCGGCGACTCTTGTGGTTGGGTTTTCCAGATCGTAGATGGCGTGTTGTAGTCGGCAGCGGGTTAGATATTCGTAAAAATTCAGGCCGAGTTCCGCTTTGAAGATGCGTGAGAGATAGGCTGGTGAATAGTGACTGATTTTTGCCGCTTCGTTTAAGGTAATTGGTCGATCGTAAGCCTGGTTAATGTAATCAATGACCCGGTTTAGTGAACTCTGCGTCTTGGGTTGGGGATAAGTCATCGTGATTCCAGTATCAAAGAAATCGTGATGTAGCAGGTTCGTCAATTGAAAGTACAGGGCGTTCAAGTCAAAAATTGGCCAGTCCTGCTGATGTAATCCTAGATAGAGTTGTGCCAGAATTTGGCGAATCGTTTGGTAGTCACGGTGTTGGGGCGTCGTCACGCTGTTGAGTAGAAAAGCACCTGAACTGAGGTCGATGCCCTGACTAGTGTAGAAATCGGGCAGAATATGTAAACGGAGCGCGATACATTCTGGGGTCAAGGCAAAGGTGGCATGGCCGCGATTGGCATTGATCAAGATGAGGTCATTTGCGTGTAATTGATGACGCGTCCCGTCAACATTCACTTCGACGGTACCTTGCAATAACCATAAGAGTTCGATTTGCGGATGCCAGTTGTAGTGGTAACTACCAATCATGTATGTTAATAAGTCAAATTGGACGGTTGGAGTGGATTGAAAATGCTGACTAGGTATCATGACAGTGTCCTCCTTAGGAATAACTTTGATTAGCTCTAGCTTACACGTTCAGAAGATGCTTGAACAGCAGTCGACAAAAGAATACAAAGAAAAATGACAAAAATTGACTAGTATCAGTTATGATGGAAATATAAGTAATGGTAACTGAATGTTGGTTGTGGTCACGCTTAATCAAGACTGAAAGTGACCCAGGCACATCATCGTTGTTAGACTAAGGATGAAATGGTGGAGAAATAGTGGATACGAAGATAATTGTCAATCATGCGCTACGAGCGCTTTTATACGAAGTGACGGTCAACCCTAAGCCCGGGCTGGTCGACCCGTTGTCGGCGGGTCCCCATCCAGACATGAACGCTTTTATGTTTATTGATAGTGCTTTGAGTCTAGCCCCCTACTTTAATGCTTGTGCAGCGGCGGGCGTCGCGTATACGGCTGTCGATTTGACGGGTTTGTTCAAGCAAATTCGGGGCATTGGTGTTCAAGCGGAACAAACCATGTTTGCGGCGACCAAGGGCGTGAATACCCATAAAGGGGCGGTGTTCTCACTGGGCGTGCTAGTGACAGCGGCGGCGTATCAGTTGCAGCACCCCGACGTCGACTTAGCAACGATTGTGCGCACAATGCTGGCGGGGTTAACGGCAAATGATTTTAATGATTTAAACACGAAGGATCCAACGACCTTAACTGCTGGAGAACGTCAATACTTAACATATGGCATCAAGGGAATTCGTGGTGAAGCCGAGGCGGGTTATCCGACCGTGATGCAAGTGGCACTACCCGCATTGAGGCGTAGTCGTGGCACGATTAATCAGCGGTTATTAGACACACTGATGGCGATTGTCCAGGCGACGGTCGATACCAATCTGGTAAAACGGGCACACGACCCACACGTCATTGACTGGGTCCACGACCAAGCACACCGCTACTTCGATTTAGGGGGAAGCCGCAGTGAAGCTGGAATGGCGTTTTTACGCGAATTGAATCAGATTTTTGTCGACCATAACTATAGTTTAGGTGGCTCGGCCGATTTGTTGATTTTGACGATTTTTATTGGATTTCAGACAGATATATTAGCTTAATAATGAGTGTCGTGATTGTAGGTGACGACACTTTTTTAATACCAAATATTAATGGAAATTAAATGACGATTGCAATGCTTAGTTGATGAGTGGTCAGTGCTTTTTAGTGGTGATGGCATCGAAAGTCGTTTCAGTAGGTTCTGGATTAAGCTTTTAGTATGTTGGTTGTAACGCCTTGGTTAAGCAAAAATAGTATTAGAATGAACGAAAATTTAATACCGATTATAAAAAAGTTAACTGTACCTAACAATTATTTGCATTAGCGTTAATTATCAGTTATGCTTATGACGATGTAGAAAACCGACTACCGCGATGAACGGAGGAAATGTGATGTTAAAAGTACAAAACCTCACCGTGGCATACAGTGACACACCAGTCTTTACTGATGTTGCCGTTAACTTTAACGCCGGCAAAATTACTGGAATCATTGGTCCCAACGGTGCGGGAAAATCAACGATGATCAAAGCAATGCTTGGTCTGATCAAATCCCAAACGGGAACCGTCGAATATGAAGGTCGTGCGCTAAAACAATTTCAAAAACAGATTGCATATGTCGAGCAACGTAAAGATCTCGACTTAACCTTTCCAATCAATGTTTTTGACGTCGTTTTGACTGGGACCTATGGCAAACTCGGACTTTTCCGCGAACCAAGCAAGGCGGATCGTCAGCGTTGCCAAGATGCACTTGAGCAACTTGAGTTAGCTGATTTAGCACAGCGCCAAATTAGTCAGCTTTCTGGAGGACAATTACAACGGGTCTTTGTGGCTCGAGCCTTAGTCCAAGAAGCCGATATCATTATTCTTGATGAACCTTTCGTCGGCATTGATTTACAGAGTGAGACGGCTATCATGACGATCTTGCATCAGTGGCGTGATGCCGGCAAAATGATTATTGTCGTGCATCATGATTTGAACAAAGTTTCACGTTACTTTGATGATCTCGTGATTTTAAATCACGGTATCGTTGATTATGGTCCCGTGGACGCGGTCTACACACCCGCAAACATTGAACGGACGTTTAGTGCTGATCTTTCGGCCGTCCTGTTTACGAAGGAGAAAACGCGATGATGCAATCAATTACGACCTTTATGGCTGCTTTGGGGAAGTATGATTTCTTACAAAGTGCGCTAATTACGGCTATTATGGTCGGGGTCATGTCAGGAATTATTGGTAGTTTTATTATTTTACGGGGCATGTCGATGATGGGCGATGCCATCTCGCATGCCGTTTTACCTGGTGTTGCGGTAGCTTATATGCTCGGTATCAACGTCCTAATTGGTGCTTCGGTTTTTGGAATTCTAGCCGCTAGCTTGATCGGATTCGTTGCGAGCCGTAGTAAGATTAAGACTGACACCTCAATTGGGATTGTCTTCAGTGCGTTTTACGCACTCGGTTTTATCCTAATTTCATTAGCTGAAAGTTCGACGAACTTGCACCACATCTTATTCGGTAACATCCTCGCTGTGAGTGATACTGATATGATGACGACGACGGTCGTGTTAGGACTAGTGATTTTATTCGTGGTCTTCTTCTACAAGGAATTACTGATTACGTCATTTGATCCGACCTTTGCGAAGACTTATGGTCTCAAGGTCCAACTGTTACATTACGCGTTAATGCTGGTCTTAACGCTAGTGACCGTTTCAGCGCTACAAACCGTCGGGATCATTTTAGTGGTCGCGATGTTGATTACACCGGCTGCGACGGCCTTTCTATGGACAGAACGACTGGCAGTCATGCTTGGACTGTCAGCCTTAATTGGGGTCTTGTCCTCAGTGGTGGGCTTATATCTCAGCTACACGTTGAACTGGGCTTCTGGTCCGGCCATCGTGCTAGTAGCGGCTATTTTCTTCGGTATTTCTTTCATCATCTCACCTAAGCAGGCCTTGTTGCCGACGCTTTGGAAAGGGCAAGCAGCAGCGCGACGGGTGACAGCATGAAAACGAAATTAATTGCACTGATTGGAGTCATCGCGATGGTTACCGGGATGGCAGTATTTCTGAATCAACGCCAGCAAAGTGCCAAAGCGACGACCACTAGTGCCAAAATCCGGGTCGTAAGTACGAACTCGATTCTAGATGATATGGTGAAAAATGTGGGTGGGCAGTACGTCCAAAATTACAGTATTGTGAAGCGCGGCACTGACCTGCATGAGTATGAACCACGGCCCACTGATATTGCGGCAACTGCCGAAGCTGACGTGATTTTTTATAATGGCTTAAACCTTGAAACTGGCGGTAATGGCTGGTTTAAAAAGTTAGTGACGGCTTCCAAAAAGGACTTTGACCACGATGTTTTTGCGGCCAGTAAGGGAATTAAGGTCAAATATTTAACGACGAACGTTAATGAGCCGGACCCCCATGCTTGGTTAGATCTCGCCAACGGGATTCAATATGTCAAGAACATCAACCGGACGTTGCAGGCCAAGGATCCTAAGCACGCCGCTGTTTATCAAAAGAATACGGATCGCTACGTGGCAAAACTAACAAAACTGCATGAGAGCGCTCAAACCAAATTCAAGCAGATCCCGACGAGTCAACGATTATTAGTGACATCCGAAGGCGCCTTTAAGTATTTCTCGGCGGCCTACCATGTGCCCGCTGCTTATATTTGGGAAGTGAATACGGAATCGCAAGGCACGCCAGCTCAGATGCGGACGGCGTTGAAGAAAATTGAAGGAACCCAGGTTCGAAGTTTGTTTGTCGAATCATCCGTATCACCGAAATCGATGAATAAGCTTTCACAGGAGACGGGAATCCCCGTTGCTAGTACGATTTTTACCGATTCGCTGGCAGCTAAAGGCAAGCCGGGTGATACGTACTACTCAATGTTGAAGTGGAATCTTGATAAGATTTATGCTGGGCTGACTCGGTCGTAGTACTTGGGCCTATAATTCGGTTGTGTTGATGTCATGTGATATAAGTTTGTTCTAAAAAGGACCGTGGAAGTTAAATCTTCCACGGTCCTTTCTTTATTTTGAACTGCTAGTTTAGTCTTCCGATTCGAATGACAATTCCGTCATTGATAGTTCCAGATCATCAAGTACGTCGTTTTCACTCAGAAATTGTTCCCAGGCAGCCGGTGTTTGTTCGCGGGTATGGGGGACGATTTTATCATGAATATTGGCAATCACATCATCGAGCATCTTATCCGCTTGCCGGGCGATTTCAGCATCGTTATAGCGGCGTGCTGGCGCCCGGTCCTCATTTTTTCGATTCAGAAAATCGGTTGCTTTCTCCATAAAAATGGTAATAACTTGGGAGTTGTTTGCGAGATAGTCTTTTAAAGTTTCATTATCCAATGTATTAGTCCTCTCTAGTTTGAGTCGTACTTCTAATATACCACGCTAATCAGGTTTTAACTGTTTCAAGATCGGTTGGCGGGTAAAAAGTTTTGTAACTTGCGCAGATGTTTCGAATTGACGCCAATCAGGCAATTTAAACGCAGGATTGTAACCGCTTACGAAAATGATTTCACAAGCCGACACTTTAGAAATAGTTCACAATCAAAATAATTTTAAATGCTGCTACGCAGGCGTTTTAAACAACAATTATATTTAAATTTTTCAAAAAAATAATTTATTTTTAAAAAATTAGCAAAAATGAAAGCATTTGCGTTATAATACTTGTGAGTTAAGTAACTAAGTAGTTGGAACCACATGTGCAGCACACATTTTTGATGAAAGAAGGATATTGACATGGATAAGAAGCAACGCAAAGTCGTAATTGTTGGTGATGGCTCGGTGGGTTCATCATTTGCCTTTTCATTGGTCCAAAATTGCGCCCTAGATGAACTCGTTATCGTTGACTTGGTTAAAACGCACGCAGAGGGGGACGTTAAGGATTTGGAAGATGTTGCCGCCTTTACGAATGCGACCAACATTCATACCGGTGAATATGTGGATGCGCGTGATGCTGACATCGTTGTCATTACGGCTGGTGTGCCTCGTAAGCCTGGTGAGAGTCGTTTAGATTTGATTAACCGCAATACGAAGATTCTGGAATCCATCGTCAAACCAGTGGTTGCGAGTGGTTTTAATGGTTGCTTCGTTATCTCAAGTAATCCCGTCGATATTTTGACTTCGATGACGCAACGTTTATCCGGTTTTCCACGGCATCGGGTCATTGGTACCGGGACTTCCTTGGATACGGCGCGGTTACGGGTCGCCTTGGCTCAGAAGTTGAATGTTGCCACCACTGCAGTTGATGCTGCGGTACTTGGAGAACATGGTGATAGTTCCATCGTTAATTTTGATGAAATTATGATCAATGCTCAGCCCTTAAAGACGGTCACAACGGTCGATGATCAGTTCAAAGCTGAAATCGAGCAAGCTGTTCGTGGTAAAGGTGGTCAAATCATTAGTCAGAAGGGGGCCACGTTCTATGGGGTCGCCGTTAGTTTGATGCAAATCTGCCGAGCAATTTTGAACGATGAAAATGCTGAGTTGATTGTCTCCGCCGCTTTGTCTGGTCAATATGGCATTAACGATTTGTACTTGGGGTCACCCGCCATTATTAATCGCAACGGGCTCCAAAAAGTGATCGAAGCTGAGCTATCAGATGATGAGCGTGCCCGGATGCAACATTTCGCAGCCAAGATGCTGACCATGATGAATGTGGCATCATAAAAATGATGAGTAAGTATGAGGAGGAATTGAGATGACACTAAATAAGGTCAAGTATCGTGATTTTATTGCACCGTTATTGGTGGGCCTGATCATTTGGTTAAGTAGTCCTATCAAACCAGCCAGTGTTTCGATGAACGCATGGCATATTCTGGCAATTTTTGTGGCAACCATTATTGGTTGTATTACGCGGCCGTTACCAATCGCCGGGGTCGCAATCATTGGGTTGACACTAACCGTGTTATTGGGCATCGTGCCTATGGATACAGCGGTTGCCGGATTTGGGAGCAGTACGGTATGGATGATTGCGATGGCGTATTTTATGTCACGTGGTTTCATCAATACTGGTTTAGGTCGACGTGTCGCGTTGGTATTTGTACGGCTGTTTGGGAAACGAACGTTGGGTTTGGCATACGCACTGATTGGCGTCGATTTAGTAACAGCACCCGCAACGCCAAGTAATACGGCCCGTGCTGGTGGGATTGTTTATCCAATCATTCAGTCGTTAGCTGAAACGTTTGGCTCTGATCCCAAGGATGGCACACAAAGTAAAATCGGTTCATTCTTAGTGTTCGCAGAATTTCACGGTGATTTAATCACCAGTACGATGTTCATGACGGCGATGGCGCCTAACTTAGTTGCTGTCACGTTAGCCAAGAGTTTACACATCACGTTATCGTGGATGCAATGGTTCTTAGCCGGGATTGTCCCAGGACTTATTTGTTTATTGGTTGTGCCATATTTAATTTATAAAATGTATCCACCAGAAATTAAAGATACGCCCAATGCCAAGCAATGGGCGGATGATGAGCTGGCAAAGATGGGTAAGATGAGTCTTCCAGAAAAAATCATGGGTGGCGTCTTCTTGCTAGCCTTAGTCTTATGGATGTTATCCAGCTTTATCGGTCTCGAAGCTTCATTAGTTGCCTTTATGGCCGTCTCCTTGCTACTCGTTGCTGGGGTTCTATCGGTAGATGACGTGCTACACGAAACTGGTGCTTGGAATACCTTGGTGTGGTTCTCAATTTTGATCTTCATGGCTAATGAGTTGAACAAACTCGGCTTTATTCCATGGTTGTCTGGCGCGATTGGTGGTGCCTTGAAAGGCTTCAGTTGGGGCATTGTTTTAGCGGCACTCGTCTTGTTCTACTTCTACAGTCACTACTTGTTTGCTAGTGGGACTGCCCACGTTTCCGCAATGTACGGTGCCTTACTTGGGGTCGCGGTTTCCGCGGGAGCGCCAGCAACCTTTGCTGCACTGATACTTGGCTTTACTGGTTCGATCTTCGCTTCGACGACGCATTATGCGAACGGCCCGGCGAGTGTTCTCTTCGGTTCTGGATATGTTACTCAGGGAAAATGGTGGCAGTTAAACTTTATTTTAGGTCTCTTCTACCTAGTCGTTTGGGGTGGCATTGGCGCCCTCTGGATGAAAGTGATTGGTATTTGGTAGTCTGATTTTAAGCATAAAAACAGGTACCAAGCTGCCGGCAACGGTCAGCGTTGGTACCTGTTTTCGAAGAAGCGGATTATTTGGATAGTGGTGTGGCTTGATCTTCTTGGAGAACCCGATTCGCGACGGCTTCATCAATGATGATGTCAGTGAGTAATTGTCCGCGGAGGGCGCCAAGTAAGGCTTCGCTCTTGAACTTACTTTTGATGATGCCGAAACGACGCGGCACTTTGAGAATGGCGGGCATTTTAGCGCCAAAGAGTTTGTCGTGGTCGGCGTTCAGAATGTGACCATTGATGTCGTATGGCCGACCGTATAACAGGCCGACCACCGCCTGCGGATCAGCGCCACCCAGAATGGCTTGGCGATGTTGATGCCAGACGGGAATCGAGTCAATGGATGCTAAGGTGCCAATTCCGGCAAATAGCATGTCCATTCGGTCAAAGTTACTGATGGCCGGTGTAATGGCTGGTTCTTGAGCCAATGCTTGGTGTGCTTGATCATTAAACAAGTAGAGTGGTGCCGGGATGGTGACGTACTGTGCGCCGAACTTAGCGGCGGCTTTTTGAACCAACGGTGTTGAGCCGTTCGCTGCGTT
The DNA here is from genome assembly GCF_049745435.1 of Lactiplantibacillus sp. YT640. Lineage (NCBI taxonomy): Bacteria > Bacillati > Bacillota > Bacilli > Lactobacillales > Lactobacillaceae > Lactiplantibacillus > Lactiplantibacillus sp. YT640. The sequence goes on along the minus strand of NZ_JBMNVY010000008.1, from coordinate 5,736 downwards.
CGTTTTCAGGTTATCACCCATAAACTGGGTGAACAGTAAGTCATCACGAGTGCTCGTTTGAAAATTATCGATGACGCTAAGGACAGTGCCACCCCATGCCACCCCAATCACGTTACTTTGAATAATCTGGCGCTGGATTGTTTCGGCGGCAAACTCGATTACGTGGCGTTCATCGTCACTCGTGGTATCCGCGTCTTTGATAATATAAATATGTTCAATTGGAAAACGATGCTTAAATTTAGCCTCCAGCTCACTATTTCGTTCGATGGGGGTGTTAATGTTAATTTTGACTAGGCCGGTTGCCATGGCTTCGTCTAAGTATTTTGAAATTAGATAACGACTGACTTGGTATTTCTTTGAAATTTCAGCGATGTTGATTTTGGATAAGTAATAATCATGTGCAATTCCAATCAACAGGCGGCGATGATTCATATCGTCCATATCGATGACCTCTTTATCAACCTAAGATTTAAAATTTTAAAACTCGTTTATAATATTTTAAGTTTATTATACCAGAAAAGCTGACTTTTTAAAAATTATAAAAATCCAATCTAAATTTGATGTTTTTAAAAAATGGTCGTACACTGGGGATAACAAAGTGAACGGTATTATTTTGAGAAGAGAAGGCAGATATTGATGGTAGAACAAGATGAGATTTTAAAGTTGCACGCCGCCCATACGGGGGTTTTGGACATTCATTCAGACCTTGCAGTGACCGATAAGGCTGATTTAGGTAAAGCATATACACCTGGTGTTGCGGTGATTTCCAAGCTGATTGCGGCGCATCCGGAATTAAAGGCAAAATACACGATGAGTGGTAAATTAGTAGCGTTGATCACGGATGGGTCAGCAGTACTGGGCCTCGGCAATATTGGTCCCGCGGGTGGTTTGCCGGTCGTAGAAGGTAAGGCACTCCTATACAAGAACCTCGCAGGGATTAATGCGATTCCGCTGGCGTTAAATCAGGTCAGCGTGCCAGCAATGGTGGCGACAATCAAAAACATGTCGCTCTCATTTGCGGGCATTCATCTGGAAGATATTACGGCGCCTAAGTGTTTTGAACTAGAAGCGGCCTTGAAAGATGAGCTTGATATTCCGGTTTATCATGACGATCAGGAAGGCACCGCAATTGTCGTGTTGGCGGGACTGATCAATGCCGCTCACGTAGTCGGTAAGTCCTTACGGCAGATGCGCATCGTTGTCAACGGCGTCGGCGCATCCGGGTTAGCTACAGCTCGGTTATTAGCAGCGGTCGGTGTCAAACAACTGACCTTGGTCGATGTTTACGGGGTCGTTACAGCGGATGATCAGCGGTACAACCAGTATCAACGGAATCTTGCCAAACAGTTGGGAACACCTGCACAACTAAAGGGGCAACCACTGGCGAAGGTCATGGCCGACCAGGACGTCTTCATTGGCTTGTCAGACGCCAACGTCTTATCAGCAGGGGCCGTCCACTTGATGAATCATGATCCAATCGTCTTTGCACTCGCTAATCCAGTGCCAGACATCAATCCAGCAGTAGCTGAGAAGGCTGGGGCCACAGTCATTGCAACAGGTTCTAGCCAGTATCCAAACCAGGTCAATAATATTCTGGCTTTCCCGGGGCTCTTCAAGGGCTTACTCACAAATGGGGTCAAGCAAGTTGATAATGCGTTGCAGATCCAAGTGGCTCAGGCTTTGGCTAAGACCGTGTCGAACCCAACTGCGACGACGATTGTGCCGAGCGTCTTTGATTCACAAGTGGTACCGAACGTGACGGCGGCCGTTGCAGCGTACGCGCAAGCACAGCATTAATCATAGGAGGTTGTCTGATGGCAGCACAAGTTGTTGAAATGCAATTAAATAATCCGCACGAGCATGCCCAGTGGCAACAATTCTTAACGTCATTAGGGATTACTAATTTTAGCCCGCAAGAGGTTGAACATATTGATGTGACCTTAGGATTGATCGAGGATGGCCAACTTGTTGGGACCGGATCGTTAGCTGGCAACGTGCTTAAATATGTGGGTGTCTGTAATAAGAATAGTCAGCCGGGGGCCCGGTTTAATCAAATCGTGAGTGCACTGGTCAATCGGCTGTTTCAAGCACAGATCTTTCATATGATGGTATTTACCAAGGCCAAGTATTCAGCGAGTTTTCAACACGTAGGCTTTAAAGAATTAGCTCATTCGGATGAAGCGGCCGTATTAGAAAACGGCGCACCGGATATGACGGATTTTGTCAAACAGTTGCCGATGATTCCCAACCAAGCACAACAGCGTGTCAGCGCGATTGTCATGAATGCGAACCCGTTTACGCGGGGACACCGCTATTTAGTGGAACAAGCCGCGGCGGTCAGTGATTTAGTTTACGTCTTCGTCGTTGCGACAGATGCGAGTCTATTCCGTACGGCCGAGCGCGTTAAGCTGGTTCAACAAGGGACAGCCGACTTGGCCAACGTTCGGGTCGTCAGCGGGCAGGACTATCTCGTGAGTGCAGCGACCTTTCCAGCCTACTTCTTGGATTCAGCGGCGAGCGCAATTGAGGCGCAGACGACGTTGGACGCCCGGATCTTTAAGCAGCAACTTGCACCAGCACTGCACATTACGACCCGGTTCGTTGGTAGTGAACCGACGTCGCGGACGACTGCGATTTATAACCGAGTTTTGCAGCGTGAATTACCACCGGCAGTTGCTGTACGAGTGATATCGCGAACGACGGTGGCTAATCAACCAATTTCGGCGCGGACTGTTCGGCAACGGATTCAAAGCGGCAACTTAACTGAGTTAAACCAACTGGTACCGGCAACAACGGCCCAGTTTATAAAAAATAACCTAACAACATTACAAGCGCGAATTCAGAAAGGAATGAAAATTGATGGAAATTAAGACAACGGCAGTCGCCGGAACCTTGGAATCATCTGATATTCAAATTATGTTAATGGCGGGAGACAACGGCATTCAAATCGACCTTGAATCAGATGTTATCAAACAGTTCGGGGCACAAATAAAGCACGTGATCACGACGACGCTTCAACAATTGAATATCGATAATGTGAAGGTGCGCGCTGTCGATAAAGGGGCGTTGGACTGCGTCATTAAAGCGCGGACTATTACGGCAGCACAACGGGCGTTAGAAACCACGACACCAGCATGGGAGGTATTATAATGGCTGAAAATGAAGAACGCTTACGGCGGACAATGATGTTTGTACCTGGTAATAATCCAGCCATGGTGAAGGATGCCGGGATTTACGGTGCGGACTCGATCATGTTTGACTTGGAAGATGCCGTCTCAATGGCTGAAAAGGACGCGGCCCGGGTGCTGGTTTACGAAGCGTTAAAAACGCAGGACTATGGCAAGGCTGAATTGGTCGTCCGGATCAATGGCTTAGACACCAAGTATTACGCTGATGATGTCAAAGCGATGGTCAAGGCTGGTATTGACGTTATCCGTTTACCAAAAGTCGAATCGGCTGCCATGATTCAAACGTTGGAAAAGGATGTCGCGGCAGCTGAAGCTGAATTTGATATTCCAGTCGGTACGACTCATTTGATGGCCGCAATTGAAAGCGCTAAGGGCGTGCTTAATGCCCCGGCAATCGCGGCAGCCTCGGATCGAATGATTGGGATTGCCTTGTCAGCAGAAGATTATACGACGGACATGAAGACCCACCGTTATCCTGATGGCGCGGAACTGGAATTTGCCCGTAACATGGTGCTTCATGCTGCTCGTGCCGCTGGAATCGCCGCGTTCGATACGGTCTTTACAAACATGGCCGATCCCGATGGCTTCTACCGTGAGACGCGGCATATTCATCAATTAGGATTTGACGGTAAATCATTGGTCAACCCTCGACAGATTGCAATGGTCAATTCAGTCTATGAACCAACCAAGGATGAAGTTATTAAGGCCCAAAAAGTCATCGCCGCGATTGAGGAAGCCCGGATCAAGGGTTCTGGTGTTATTTCCATGAATGGCCAAATGGTAGACCGGCCCGTTGTTTTGCGGGCTCAACGTGTGATGAGCTTAGCCAAAGTTTCCAACTTACTCGACGAGGAGGGCAATTACATTGAAAAATAGTGTAGACCGCGAATTACCAGCAGAATTAATGACGAAGTTAAATTACCAAGGTTTTGAGTCAACTGAAATCGGACATCCTGAAATTCAACGGGTGGCCCCCAAAGTTCACGTTTCAACAGGGGACAACAAAGTCGTTGATTCCGTTGCTGACGTGGTAAAAGCCACTGTCAAAGATGGTATGACGATTTCATTTCACCACCATTTTCGTAATGGGGATTTCGTCTTCAATCAAGTGATGCGGGCCATTATTGATGCCGGTATTAAAGATTTGACCTTGGCGCCATCCTCCTTAACGGGCGTGATGAACGATATGGTGATCGAAGCAATTAAGGCCGGAACGATTACGAATATTACTAGCTCGGGGATGCGGGGCTCTCTTGGGGACTTCGTTTCACACGGTGGTTTAAAGAACCCCGTAATCTTCCGTTCTCATGGTAATCGGGCCCGGGCCATTGAACATGGTGATATTAAAATTGATGTCGCCTTTCTAGGTGTGCCGAATGCTGACCGACTAGGAAATGCGAACGGGATGGCTGGTAAAGCAGTCTTTGGTTCCTTAGGTTACGCCCTGATGGATGCGCAATACGCCAACCAAGTTGTCTTATTGACCGATAATATTGTGGCTTATCCAAATACACCGGCCTCAATTAAACAGACACAAGTCGATTACGTCGTGCAAGTCGACCAAGTTGGTGACCCTGACAAGATTGGTTCAGGTGCGACGCGCTTCACCAAGGACCCAAAGGAATTGAAGATTGCCCAGACCGTTAATGATGTGATCGTGAACTCACCATACTTTAAAAACGGCTTCTCATTCCAAACTGGTTCCGGCGGTGCTGCGTTGGCTGTCACTCGGTACTTGCGGCAAGCAATGCTCGATAATCAAATCAAAGCATCGTTTGCACTTGGTGGTATTACGAAACCAACCACTGATTTGCTCGAAGAAGGGTTAGTTGATAAAGTCATGGATGTTCAAGACTTTGACAAAGGGGCGGCAGCATCGATGCACGCCAATCCTAATCAACAAGAAATTGACGCATCATGGTACGCTGACCCTGATAATAAAGGAGCGATGGTTGATCAATTGGATGTTGCCATTCTGAGTGCGTTGGAAATTGATACGCACTTCAATGTCAACGTCATGTCCGGTTCGGATGGCGTGATTCGTGGCGCCATTGGTGGACATCAAGACGCGGCTACGGCCAAACTGACCATTATCTCTGCACCACTTGTCCGTGGTCGGTTAGCGACGATTGTGCCAGAAGTAACAACCGTTGTAACGCCGGGGGACTCCATTGACGTTGTTGTGACGGAATACGGGATTGCAATCAACCCGCGGCGTCAAGACCTAGTTAAAGCACTCAGTCATGTCCCAGGTGTGCCGGTCTATACGATTGAAGAATTACAACAATTAGCCGAAAAGAAAGTCGGCCAACCCCAACCACTTGAATTTACAGATCGCACCGTTGCCTTGATTGAATATCGCGATGGCACGATTATTGATACGATTAAAGCGGTGAAGGACTAAAGTATATTGATGACAAAAATGACCTTGCTTGGCAAATTGCTAGCTAGGTCATTTTTTGTATGACGAATTGTCAAATCAAGCGCAACTTTGTCCCGAAGAAAACTTCAAATGGACTCTTCCAGCCTAAGACCTTACGTGGTCGGT
>NZ_JBMNVY010000078.1:0-2196 GCF_049745435.1 Lactiplantibacillus sp. YT640 | reverse complement strand
TCAAATAAAGCTTGCCAGCCTTGCTTAGTTGGGACCTTACCGGTTGCTTTAAAATTGGCGTCACCAACTTGGGTAATAATGGTGGTTTCCTCGTACTCGTACGGATCAGCAAACATCGCTAACGTCGTTCTTAAAACCAAATCATAGACCTGTTGCTGTAATTTAGGTAAGGACGCTAATTGATCTTTCGTCGGTACAACTTTAGTCATGATAATGGCGTAATGTTCTTCAACCTTTTTCCCATTGACGTAACGTTTATTTGGGGTGGTATTGGTTAAAGCGACTTGCTTAGATACCAAACCCAGATACTTCGTCAGATTAGCCACTAAATAATCAAATTCTTCATCAGTGATATAAGCACAATCAGTTCGGGGATAACTCAACAACTTGGCTTCATATAAACTTTGAATAGCCGCTAAGGTTTGGCTGGCACTGGCATGATACCGTTTATTCATCGCACTTTGCAGACTGGATAGCGAAAATAGTTGGGGACTGGCACTCTTTTTAGCCTGCTTTTGCACGTCCTTGATTAAACCGCCCTGTGAGCCTTTCTGAACGTGTTTAGCTTGCATGAATGTCATTAGCCCTGTTTCGTTTTTAAACCGCTGATAGGGGTCTAATTTTGCGACGAATTTTTGCTGATTAGCAAGAATTTCAGCATTTAGTTCAAAATAGGGTGCCGGCTTAAAGTTTTTGATTGCCTGGTCTCTTTGATAGACCATATACAAGGTTGGCGTCTGCACGCGACCAATCGAATACACCCCGCGTACCCCGTTTTGTCTTAATAACAAAGTATATAAAGGACTGCCATTCATACCAATTAACCAGTCACTAATTTGACGGGTTTGGGCTTCTTTATAAGCCAAATAGTCTTTGTGCCAATCACCAAGATTTTTGAAGCCGGTAATAATGGCGTCTTTTTCCAAACTATTCAACCATAGCCGCTTAATCGCCTTCTTTTTAACATCAATGTGGGCTTGGTTCATGATTGACCAGGCGATATTGGAGCCTTCCCGACCGCTATCGGTGGCGACAATAATGGTATCGGCTTTCGTTAACAGGTCTTTAACGACCTTGAATTGGGCTTTTTTACTAGCTGGCACTTCAAACTTGTATTTGTCGGGGAAAATCGGTAAATTAGATAAGGCCCATTGCTGGTATTTCTGATCATATTTATCCGGTGTGGCTAGTTCAACTAAATGTCCGAGACCATACGTGACAAGCGTATTTTCGGGCAAAACAGGGTCGCTAACCGTATAGTAACCCTGTTTTTTTGTGCTCTTTTGAAAGGCTTGGACGTATGAACGGGCTTGACTGGGTTTTTCAGCTAAGATAACAGTGGTCATGTTCGTTCACTCCTTATGATTCAGCTTTTGTTCTAATTCTGTTTTGCCTTGTTCAGCCGCTTTTAACCAGGTTTAACGGTGCATTTTTTATTCCGATTACAAGTGCATGCCACCATCCTCATGCCGGTTCCGGGTTTGGTGTTGCCGCTGCTTTTTCGTCATTTCCCACTCGGTTTCTTTCAGTCCACGTTCTTGCTTTTGCCGTTGGTAATCTTCATCACGAGCATATAGAACAGTCATGATCGCATCACTAAAGGCCGTCTTTAAGTAATAGTCTGGACTAACTGGCTTATAATTTAGCGGTTGATAATGCCCCATATTTGCTTTTCTGTACTGGTCGTCCTTGGCTTGTTGCCCTTTTAACTGCTTTTGGATTTTCTCGATCTGACTATTCTTAATCGTCGGATCGGCTTTGCATTCGCCAAAAAAGAGTTGTTTAGTGCCATCATGCTTTAAAACCCGTTGTAAGTGATGGTTTTCTAACTGATCTAAGCTAAGCTGTCCCGATAAATAAGCTAGTCCTTGTTGATGTTCTTGGGGACTGAACACCTGTGGTGGATTTGCTTGCCACTGTTCAATTGTTTCAGCCTGACATGGCTTTAAAACAGGATCATAATACATCACGGCTGTATAGGCTTGTTCCTGTTTAGTCATTGGTAATTCATCTAAATCGCCTTTGGGAAAGGCCCTTTTCAATACTTCATGGTATTGCGTTTTAATGACTTGCTTAACAGCCATGATTGCCCGTAGGTCTTTGACTGCGCGAGTAATCTTTTGCTGCTCGGTTGGTGAATACTTTTCTAGTAGACCTTGATCAACGTGTTCTAGACTTTCTAAGCTATCATCATGA
>NZ_JBMNVY010000077.1:0-2327 GCF_049745435.1 Lactiplantibacillus sp. YT640 | reverse complement strand
GTTGGTTTTGACTTGACGGGTTATGGTTTTCCATTCAGTTTAGAGGGAGTGACGTTTTGAGCGCAGAATTGTTCCCTGGAAACAGTTATTTGGAATAACTGAACCAGAGTGCAATTCTACGCTAAGGTTTTTCCCTAGTTCGTCGGTCGTTAACGCCCGTCGCTTGTCTGTACAATTGCGGTATTGCTACCACCACTCATTATAAACCTACGTTTTCGGTTTAACCTACTAAAAAACGCCCTAGTAGGCGTTGGCAATACGTATTTATGTTTGTTCGATCACCAACTAATCAGTGGCACCAAGCCGAAGCTTCGTTTTACCACCCGCGCCGTTAATGGTCGCGCTCACCATTCACCACCCAGCCGTACAGATGACCTTGTTGTGGTATAGCCAGACTTATTGAAGTCGCCCTGGCAAACGTGTCCCCTTAGATTTAGACCCCAGCTTGTCCCCTAGGGCTTTAAAAATCGCACCGGCCATGATATAATAGTCATTAAACAAGTTGACTTTTATGTGGCGCTCACCGATTCCCGTCGGTGGGTGTTTTTTTATGTTCTATTTTATGTAACCAATATTACTCGTTGTTTGGTGATAAATCAACATTTCTTTTTATGTATCCTTGTATCCTTGTATCCTTGTATATTCATATCCTTGTATCTAAGTATCCTTGTATCCTTGTATCTAAGTATATTAGGATACTTGCAGTCAATCTTAATTTAACGGCTTTTGAGAAGAAATGTATCCTTGTATCCTTGTATCCAAGTATCTTTGTATGTTATCATCCTTGTATCCAAGTATCTTTGTATATTAGGATACTTAATTGGAGGTCAGTATAATGGGTGAAGTAATTACTTTTGGAAATTTTAAAGGTGGCACCGGTAAAACAACAAATGCCACGCTTGCATGCCTGGCACTAGCTCGTGCTGGTAAAAAAACGCTATTAATTGATTTCGATCCTCAAGCAAACGCTACAGATATTTACTTTAAAACCGCGGCTAATTTAGGCCACGATGATATTAAATTTAATCAAACCTTGCTTGCATCAATCCAAGAAGAGGACTTATCAAGATCGTTGGTTACTTTGGATAAAAACATTGACTTTATTCCATCAAGCGCAGATTTTTCATTGTACCCACGGATTATGGAAAAAAAGTTTAAAAATAATTATAAAGATAGAGTTACATATTTTAGCAAGCTACTTGCTTCACTAAAAGAAAAATATGATTTTGTGGTATTTGATTTGCCACCGACTATTTCCTTAATTTCTGATAGCGCCTTATACGCTTCAGATTGGGTTCTGATTATCCTTCAAACTCAAGAGCACAGTCTTCAGGGTGCCGAATCGTTTCTAAAATATATACAGGAACAGGTAATCGATGAATACGAAGCACCTAGTTTGAATTTACTCGGTATACTTCCTGTGCTATTAAAGAATGGGGCGCCTGTTGATCACAGCACATTAGAAGTAGCAGAAGAAGAATTTGGGAAAGAAAACATGTTAAAAACCCTAATTCGTAATATGGAAAGAATCAAAAGATATTCAATCAGAGGTGTATTTCTAAAAGATCAGTTCGATAAAAAAATAATTAGATTATACGATTCTGTGGCACAAGAAATTATTGAAAGGGCGGACTAGCATGGTGGAACTTTTACACAATCCTAACTCAAATAAAAGCAAAATAATTCCTAGAAAATCGGCGCCCCAGCCCCAAAAAGAAATTTCCATATCTTCTCTAAACGAATCAAACAAAACGAAGTCTAAACAAATAGATGGTGTTACTTTTGATACTACGCTCAGAATTGACAATCATCTAAAAAACTTTATGAAAGCTATGGTAATTTTAGGGTATAGCTCAACTCAACAAAACGGATTAGCCCAATTACAAAAAACTTTTTTTGAATCGTTAACTGAGTCTGAACAAAATACGCTTACGACTCAAATACAGACTTTGGAAACCGGCGATGCTAACAAAGTAAAAAGTAAATAATCACGTGCTCTCAGACGACACGTTCACCTTTTAGATGTATACTTGTCCGTTTAAATTAAGCAGAATGCACACAAAAAAGTCCTCTATTATGCGGAATAGAGGGCTTTTCTGAAATCATTACATACAGGCTTTGCTTAGGAGCGTTGCTTGTGTCCATTTAGGACATACACAATCATATAACAATCAATGCTGTCACTTAACTTACTCAAAAAAGCCACCCACCTCGTGATGAGATGAGTGGCTTTTTGGTTGTGTGGTAGATTGTAAAATTAATCCGAACGCTGTTCGGACAAAAAAGATCAGCTTCCTTTAAAATGGTGTTTACCACAAACCCATCTT
>NZ_JBMNVY010000076.1:0-2588 GCF_049745435.1 Lactiplantibacillus sp. YT640 | reverse complement strand
GTTAGTGGGGGTACTGTGATTAATGGCGATTATGTTAACTAGTGTAGCTTATTTTGCTTAATGAATTTTTGAGTATCTTTCTGGTCTATACTGTGTGGCTGGGTTCTAGTGTGGGCATCATATAATTTTATTTTGTGATGTTGTTGATCAGTAAGGTATATATTTTGATTGATCAATGTTAATCCATGTTTAGGATCGCTTTTAATACGAAATACGACTTCTTTTGAGCCAAATGGACTATGGGTTTGTTGGCCATCAATATTGACATTGTCTTTATTAATATTATAACCGTAGGCACTTCCATTGCTGTTGTTGTACTGAGTGAAAGCACCGCCGCTATAACTGGCAAAGGTGGGTTTTAATTTGCCATATAGATAAAAAGTAGGTTTTCCATTTTCCATGGCGAAAAATGTATTGTAGATTTTGACATCTTGAATATGCAAGTCATCAAGCTGATTGCTCCAAAAGTTTAGTCCTAAAAACAATAAAATAGTTGCCAATAATAGGCCTAAATACTTTAAAATGCTGATACTTTTTCTGTAAAGAGTGCTTTTCATAATAATATCCTTTCTCAAAAGTTTATCTTGACCTAAGAGCTCGTCAATACTGATATCAAATATTTTACTGAGTAGTATTAATTTATCGATATCGGGATAACTTTTATTTAGTTCCCACTTAGAAATAGATTGACGCGAAATATATAATTTTTCAGCTAGCTCATTTTGTGTCAGTGAGTTGTCGTGTNTTAGAAATAGATTGACGCGAAATATATAATTTTTCAGCTAGCTCATTTTGTGTCAGTGAGTTGTCGTGTCGTAATTTTTTTAAGCTTTCAGCGAATGTGATCTTTTCTTACTCCTTTCGTAAATTATGACTTTATTTTATCTGGATGTTGATATGTAAGCACGCACCAGCTGGTTGCATTGAATGAAATAAGCCTATGATTCGAACATATCCCCGTTTTTAGGGGGGAGCTTAAATAAATCCGTTTTGAAAATTATAGAGGGGGAGTACAGTTTTTTTTATTGTCTAAATTTAACTAGCACTACGCGTAAGAAATGGACTTTCCCAAAATTTGATTGTTCACAATCAAATTGGCTGTTTTTCTATCAGACTAGGTCAACTTATTGGCAGTATTGACAACGATAAGTATTAGAGCTAGATCTTGCTACTATAAAAACCGAATCTCAATTCGTTACAGATTCGGTTAGGTTAAGTAAATAAGCATAGTATATAAAAATTAGCCGAGAGGACAATTTTAGGAAATTTGAATTTGGCCCATGACTAATTATGCCATAATGAGTTTGAATGGCTTAAAACTCATTTCAGACAGGTATAAGGACTAGCGACTTTTGATTTCCTGTACAAAATGCTGAAACACAGTTGATTGGTCTTGATATTTAATCTTGCTAGTAAATTGTTTTAGTTCTTGATAGCGATTTTCAGCGCTTAACAGTTGTTGTAAGTGAAAACTGTAGAAGTTCTTTTTTAAATCAAATACGAGCGGGGCGGCATTTGGTGAAAATCGGAATTGTACCGTACCGGCCTCACCAAAGAACAGAGTATCGAAAAGTTGTGTCATGAGTATTCCACGTTCTCCGCTAGGAAGCGTCTTGGGCAGGTATAAAGCGATATTTTCGCTTAGGGTCTTTAACGCCTTAGCAGCCCTTTGATATGAGTTGCCCGAAGCTGATAGTCCAAAATGTCTTATAACTTCAAGCACACTGACTTCATACATCTTGTCGGCTATATCATTTTCGCTGACAAAACTAAAGCAGTAGTCCAGAACTCGCTGTTCGAAAGATTTCAATCCACCAAATGACTTAGCTAAATCGTTACCCTGAACGACCAAATAATCTTGCCGGCTCAAAAGACCGCTAACTGCTTTTTGAGCCTTCTTATTTTTTCCATATCTACACCCACTCACTTTTTTAAAAAGCATCATATATCATATAACTAAAACAAACAAGTTTTTTAAAATCGTGAGTATTCAGACGTGGTTTTTTAGTTTTTTAACGTAGTTTTTTAGTTTTATCGGCGCTGTACCCCTTGATATAACTGGATTTCTGTCTCCCCTAAAGTATTTAAAAGTATGTATTCAAAGTATTATATTAACGCGCGCGCGAGAAAAAAATTGAAATTCAAAAAAAATTGCACTTGAGGTACGGTTAGGGGACGTAACGTCGTCCCCAATCCCCCCTCACTCAAAAAGGAGTGAGCGAATCCCACGCTCACATCTAACTGCGCCTCCCGTGGGTCGTTGCTAAGGTCAAAATCAAGCCCACGGTTAGGAAGACTTCGGGCACGCCCTCAGGCAGAGTTAACAACGGCTAGTATCAGAACTAGTCCTTACTATTCCTTTACTGATTAACAATTGTCTTATAGCTATTGATCATCAGTAAAAGTAAAATTGAGATATTTTTATCGAAAATGAGTATTATTTGATTATGATAAAAAAAAGATTATGATAAAAAGCAATCGACTAACCAGTTTAGGAGAATACTCAATGAAATTACTAAAAAGAATCTGTTCTGACTACTTGCATGGACTAGTATTTTTCATAATAGTATTTTACTTTATGACGGCTA
>NZ_JBMNVY010000075.1:0-2635 GCF_049745435.1 Lactiplantibacillus sp. YT640 | reverse complement strand
CACCTTGGAAGCATCATTTATTTAAGTTAGATACATATTATATGTACGAAGGCATTTCATTTACACAAGATTCTTGACACTCCCCAGAAGTTAGGTATTGCAATTGCTTTGTTAAACCGGCCCAAATTAGTTATTTTGGATGAACCAATGAATGGACTAGATGTTGAGGCCACAATTGATATTCGGCGAATTATTAAACAATATGCCGAACAAGGAACGGCTTTTCTTATTTCGAGTCACGTTTTGAGTGAATTACAGAAGATCATGACGCGAATTGTCCTGATTGATAACGGGCACATCATCTTGAACCAAGATAGCCGAACATTTAATTATCAAGGCCTCAAAAATTATACATTACGGACTGAAGCGGATGCACAGGTAGCTGAATTACTGCAAACAGATCACATTCCTTTTCAAAGGAAAGAAGAACACTTTTTAGTATCCAAGACAGTAATCTTTGCCGTTCAAGATATTCTAGCAGTACATCAGATCCACCTCAAAGAGCTGACGCCAGAGACAATCAGTTTTGAGCACTTAATTGTTCAGATTCTGGAAAGGCAACGAGGAGATGAAGACAATGCAGACTAATATCATGATGGAATTATATAAATTCTGGCATCAAAAACCCCATACTACGGTGCCTTGGCACTCCTGGGCTTAATGAGCTACAGCGCAATGACTACTAAGGTTAGTGCTTTGCAACTGGTCTTTGAGTTTGGTGCTGTTCAGTGGATTGTCATCATCCTGATTGCTGTAGGATCAGCTTTTTTTGCGATGGAGTATCAAAATCATACGATGCTCCTACTCGTGTATAAGCAGGTTAAACGACGCGTGATTTATGGTACTAAGTTAGAAGTTATACTTTTGTATGGTGTGTTGTTGACTGTTATCGCCATGCTATTCACTTTTGTTCTAAAATTCCTAACAGTCGGACAACATTATAGCTGGTTGACGACTCAAATTGATCATCGTGCCATGATAACTGTGTTGCTGATAAATGTGCTCGGTACCCTGATTTATGCGTGTTTCATGGTAACCTTGGCTAGCCTATTGTTTATGTTAATCCGGGTCAACACGGTAGTCATCGGAACCGGTCTTGCAGTCGGCTTTCTAGGTGCGGGCGTTTCTGTCGGCTTAATGGAAGCATTGCCATCATGGGTCAATGTGCTTAGATGGGGACCGTTAAATATGATTTTTATCACCCAGCAGTTGGCAAGCACGACCGATACGCAGGTTTCGCACTTAACGAATCCGGCCATTATTGGCGGAACATTAGCCTATGCTGTCCTTTTTTTCTGTTTGGGTTACTTGTTGTTTAAACACCGTTGTGTCTGAAAGAAGGTCTAAGTAATGAAATTCAGCCTTTATCAGGAATGTTATAAATTGGGGCACAAGAAAATTGTCTGGATTGCACCGCTGGTTCTGTTAGTATTGATGGTAATCACCGGGTACAGTATTGGGTATAATCAAAGTCGGCTTTTAATGGCAACTTGCTATGATGCTCCTGATTGGATAATGTTAATTATAGTAGTCGTTGGGGCCACGACTTTTTCAATGGAATTCCAGGACAAAGCTATCTTAACGTTGCTGTATAAATCACCTAATCAGGTTAATGTTTATTTAGCGAAGTATCTAGTGATGTTGGGGTACGTGTTATTGCTCCATGGTATAGCCATTATTTTTACTCTGGGATTGTGGGGCCTACCACTAAATTCCCGGGTACCTTGGTCAACGATTTATTTATATCATCAGCCATTGTGGACGAATATGCTGACAACGGCTGTCGTCAATGTACTGACAACGCTGTTTATTGTGAGTCTAGTATTTTTACTGTCGTGTTTAATTAACAGTACTGCCGTAGTTACTAGTGTCAGTCTCTTAATGGTCTTTATGGGACAATTCATTTCATCGAGCTTTTTAAATGTGAATCGTTGGTCATCAGTACTCCGTTGGAATCCATTCAACATGATTAATTTGACCCGTCAGTATTATAACTATGCGACCTATTTCGATACCAGTCACTTGGAAAACTTCCAGTTACTCATTGGAACCTTTAGTTATACATGGCTGTTTGTTAGTCTGGGATATTTGATCTTTCGAAAGAAGCGTTTCTAAATCACATTATAATGGAGGGTTTTACTTATGAATAAATTTCCTGAACAATTAAAAAAGTTACGGAAAGAGACCAACACGACTCAAGATGACTTGGCGACGAAACTCTTTGTGACTCGGCAAGCTATCTCCAAGTGGGAGTCTGGTGATTCAACTCCGGATCTCACGAATCTTATTAAGCTGACCGATATTTTTAACGTTAGTTTAGACACATTAGTTTTTGGTGCCGAGAAAATTACTAAAGTTGATACCACTGAATTTACGTTTGATCCTAAACGCAATCGCTATGTGCGTAAATTAGGTCGAATGAACTTCTGGGACTTTCTTGCGGGGTACTGGTGGTTAGTGATATCACTGGCAGTTATAATAGGGTTCTTCTGGTCAGTTAGTAGGTGATTGTTTTTTTACTGCTGATAAAGTAGCTGTCCACCAGCCAAAATGGAGAGCGTAAAATATCTTGTGTAAATGCATAAAAGATTTCTGAATTGTATAGAAATAGGGAATGCCTTCCCTTATGATATTT
>NZ_JBMNVY010000074.1:0-2794 GCF_049745435.1 Lactiplantibacillus sp. YT640 | reverse complement strand
AGGGAGCGATCCCCCAACTACTCTCGGCGCTAAGAAGCTTAACTTCTGTGTTCGACATGGGAACAGGTGTATCCTTCTCGCCATCGTCACCACACTATTGAGAAACTTGTGCTCTCAAAACTAGCTAATATCAAATATCTTCATATGAACCGGAACACCAATTACTTGGTTAAGTCCTCGACCGATTAGTATTAGTCCGCTTCATGCGTCACCGCACTGCCACTTCTAACCTATCTACCTGATCATCTTTCAGGGGTCTTACTTCCATAAAGGAATGGGAAATCTCATCTCGAGGTGTGTTTCACACTTAGATGCTTTCAGCGTTTATCACATCCATACGTAGCTACCCAGCGATGCGCCTGGCGGCACAACTGGTACACCAGAGGTATGTCCATCCCGGTCCTCTCGTACTAAGGACAGGTCCTCTCAAATTTCCTACGCCCGCGACGGATAGGGACCGAACTGTCTCACGACGTTCTGAACCCAGCTCGCGTACCGCTTTAATGGGCGAACAGCCCAACCCTTGGGACCGACTACAGCCCCAGGATGCGATGAGCCGACATCGAGGTGCCAAACCTCCCCGTCGATGTGGACTCTTGGGGGAGATAAGCCTGTTATCCCCAGGGTAGCTTTTATCCGTTGAGCGATGGCCCTTCCATACGGTACCACCGGATCACTAAGCCCGACTTTCGTCCCTGCTCGACCTGTCTGTCTCGCAGTCAAGCTCCCTTGTGCCTTTACACTCTGCGAATGATTTCCAACCATTCTGAGGGAACCTTTGGGCGCCTCCGTTACTTTTTAGGAGGCGACCGCCCCAGTCAAACTGCCCACCTGACACTGTCTCCCACCACGATTAGTGGTGCGGGTTAGAGTGGTCATACAGCGAGGGTAGTATCCCACCAACGCCTCCACCGAAACTAGCGTTCCGGTTTCTATGGCTCCTACCTATCCTGTACAAGCTGTACAAACACTCAATATCAAGCTACAGTAAAGCTCCATGGGGTCTTTCCGTCCTGTCGCGGGTAGTCCGCATCTTCACGGACAATATAATTTCACCGAGTCTCTCGTTGAGACAGTGCCCAGATCGTTACGCCTTTCGTGCGGGTCGGAACTTACCCGACAAGGAATTTCGCTACCTTAGGACCGTTATAGTTACGGCCGCCGTTTACTGGGGCTTCAATTCTGAGCTTCGCCGAAGCTAACCCATCCTTTTAACCTTCCAGCACCGGGCAGGCGTCAGCCCCTATACGTCATCTTACGATTTTGCAGAGACCTGTGTTTTTGATAAACAGTCGCCTGGGCCTATTCACTGCGGCTGATCTTGCGATCAGCACCCCTTCTCCCGAAGTTACGGGGTCATTTTGCCGAGTTCCTTAACGAGAGTTCACTCGCTCACCTTAGGATTCTCTCCTCGACTACCTGTGTCGGTTTGCGGTACGGGTAGTTAAGTACTCACTAGAAGCTTTTCTCGGCAGTGTGACATCAGACGCTTCGCTACTAAATTTCGCTCCCCATCACAGCTTGTCCTTAAAGTGAAAAGCATTTGACTCTTCACCAGACTTACTGCTTGGACATTCTAATCCAACAGAATGCACATCTTAGCCTCCTGCGTCCCTCCATTGCTCAAACGCACTTAACTAGTACAGGAATCTCAACCTGTTATCCATCGTCTACGCCTCTCGGCCTCGACTTAGGTCCCGACTAACCCTGGGAGGACGAGCCTTCCCCAGGAAACCTTAGTCATTCGGTGGATAGGATTCTCACCTATCTTTCGCTACTCATACCGGCATTCTCACTTCTAAGCGCTCCACAAGTCCTCACGATCTTGCTTCACCGCCCTTAGAACGCTCTCCTATCACGCGACCTAATGGTCGCATCCATGGTTTCGGTAGTATGCTTAGCCCCGGTACATTTTCGGCGCAGGATCACTCGACTAGTGAGCTATTACGCACTCTTTAAATGGTGGCTGCTTCTGAGCCAACATCCTAGTTGTCTATGCAACTCCACATCCTTTTCCACTTAGCATACATTTAGGGACCTTAACTGATGGTCTGGGCTGTTCCCCTTTCGACGGTGGATCTTATCACTCATCGTCTGACTCCCGGATATGAATCAATGGCATTCGGAGTTTATCTGAATTCAGTAACCCAAGACGGGCCCCTAGTCCAAATAGTGCTCTACCTCCATGATCCTAATTCCGAGGCTAGCCCTAAAGCTATTTCGGAGAGAACCAGCTATCTCCAAGTTCGTTTGGAATTTCACCGCTATCCACACCTCATCCCAGCAATTTTCAACTTACACGGGTTCGGTCCTCCAGTGCGTTTTACCGCACCTTCAACCTGGACATGGATAGGTCACCTGGTTTCGGGTCTATAACCTCGTACTCAAAACGCCCATTTCAGACTCGCTTTCGCTACGGCTCCGACTTTTTAGTCTTAACCTTGCACGGGATCATAACTCGCCGGTTCATTCTACAAAAGGCACGCCATCACGCATTAACGCGCTCTGACTTATTGTAGGCACATGGTTTCAGGAACTATTTCACTCCCCTCCCGGGGTGCTTTTCACCTTTCCCTCACGGTACTGGTTCACTATCGGTCACTAGGTAGTATTTAGCCTTGGGAGATGGTCCTCCCGGATTCCGACGGAATTTCACGTGTTCCGCCGTACTCAGGATCCTGAACTGAGAGAATTTGATTTAATCTACTGGGCTATCACCATCTATGGCGGATTTTCCCAAATCCTTCGACTATCAAGTTCTTTGGTAACTCAAATGTTCAGTCCTACAACCCCA
>NZ_JBMNVY010000073.1:0-2876 GCF_049745435.1 Lactiplantibacillus sp. YT640 | reverse complement strand
TTAAAAATAAAAAGCGACCAGTTGGTTCACGCTTAACAGTTTCCGCAATAATTTGTTTTAACTGGCTCGAGTTTTTCATGCTCTTTCTCCAATTACACAATGGACACAATCGTTTATGACAAAACCACGTTTGATAAAGTTTTAAGTGCTCGCCAATCTTACGAAAACGCAAAACTCCACCACAACCCCGTACATCATGTGCCCGTTTAAATTCTAAGATTGCCAAATATTCGGCATAACGAACATTTTCAATCTTCCGTTCTCGCCAAGGTCTAACTTTGCCATTTTCAGTTTTATCTTCAAAAATTTCTGACATAAAAAGCTCCTTCCGCTTTACCACGTGAAGGAGCTGACTATCTTTTTCAATAAGCTTATAACCTTGACACCAAAGGCTTTTACACCTAAAATAAAGGCTATAAATGAAAAAGATAAACAACTCACGTGCTCGGACGCCAATCGGAGATTTTCACGTGGGTTTTTATTTTGTCTTTCTTTCAACCAATTTATAACCCTAATAATACACCAAAAGCCTATAAAATCAAGGGATACAAGCCTAATCAAGCTTGATTTTAAAAACTAGTTGTTGCTAGTAGTATCAAGATAAGAAGAAAACGCCAAAAAATTGGCGTTTTTAAACCCCAAAAGGCAGATCAGCAAGAACCGCTGAACTGCCTTTTTTAATACCTTGGGTTTCACCCAAACCTGACCAGCTGAACCAGCTGGACCGTAACGCTTGCCGCCGCTGGGCTCGGGGAAACAATGGCTTGTTTCCTAGGACATAAGGCTCTTGGGTTGAGTAAAGTCAGTCAACTCCTTAAAGCCTCAAAAAGGGACTAACTGCTAAAGCAGTAAGTCCCTTTAATTCGATTTACCGTTGACCGACAGTTAGATAGCTCACTGTTAGCTAAAATCGCTTAGAGCGCAAATAAGAGCCTTTAAAATTAACGTTCAAAAATAAAAAAGTTCGAAGGAGCTAGCGACTGAACTTATTTATTTTTGAATGTTCCAAACTGACGCAAGTCAGTTACGTTTGAGCAACGCGAAATCTGATGCAGGTTTTGATGGGTTTAGCACAACGTCATCAAAGATGACGTGTAAGTGCGCACTTTTTTATTTAGGCTGATAATGTTCTAATAAATTGTTCATAGGGTAATCTTTCGAATCCAACATCGTCGTGCATTAACATTACAAGTTCGTAAAAAATATTATTAGAATTATCGCCTGATCCTGTTGTTATAGCGTCAAATAATTTTTGGTGAGTATTTAATATTTCTTTATTGTCTTGAAAAATAACAGGAATTAAATTCAGCGCTCCGTTGAATGTAGTTTTTGCATTGTCATCAGAAAAAGTATTTAATATCGCCGTTTTGGAAGAGGATATGTCTTTGATAATACCTATTTTATCTTGTCTGATTTGTTCTTCTTTTCGTTTATTTTCTTGTTCTATTCGTAATTCTTGTGCATTTTTTTCGGTTTCTTTTCGTACTTTTTCTGCTGTTTTATTAGCTCGATTTTGCTGTATGATCCCTCCTAGAAGTGCTAATAAACCACCTATAATTGTTGGTATTAAACTTTCCCAATTCATTGAATGTTCATTCCTTTCATATTCATGCTTTTTTAAATCATGCCACAAAAACAATTGATAATTATATGCAATAACCACACAAGAGCTCCAGAAGCGCCTAAAATCGTTTTTAAGAGCTTTAACAGGGTTGTTAGGGCGTAAAGCCTTAACCGAGCGTCAGCGAGCCTCTAGCAAGCTATCTGTACGCAGAGACTAACGGTTAAGGATAGCTAGTTAACAGCAGGCTGCTTAAACAGTCTTTTTCCTTAAAAAAGGTTTTGATCTTGAGCGTGGTCTCTTTTATGCAGGTTTTTGTTAGTAACGAGAAGCAATAGTTTTTATGCCGAGAAAACTTTTTACGGTGGGCTGGCGCGTTTTAAGCTTCTGGGGCGGGCGGAAGCTTTTTTCTTCCGACCGACATAGAAATTAAAGAAAGCGACAGGGGCCCCACCGTCAAAAGGAAATTGGAATAAAAAGAATTTAGATCTAACTTTTTATTTTCTTGTGGGGTGGGAAAATTGGAAAATTGGAAAATTTGAGCAACAAAAGGGGGGACACTACGACCGTTGATCATATCCTGACATTCTCTTTACCAAATAAAATAATTTTGTTTATTAAAATCCCATTTTGCGACAACTTCTTCCGCAGCTTCCATTTGCTCTTTGGTGTAGTCTTCATCACCCACATGAATTAAATCACCATTCTCGACATCTTCTAATTGCAAATCTTGCTTAATCTGCTTAAAAAGACCCCCATAACTAATTTGGCGTGTCCCAGCTAAAGCATATTCTAAATCTTTAATAACGGCTAAATTCTGCTCATCATCAGCGGTCATATAATCAGCAGATTTTACCTCATACTTAGCGGTTTCTTCGGCACTGGCTTGTAAAGAATTAGAGCCTTGGCGCTTGTTAGGTTTCACGGCTTGCACATGCACCATGGGCTCGTAATCAACTTTCAGGGCTTTTTGCCATAATTTTGCCCATTCTACTTGTGCTAAATAATTATTTGAATTCTTAAAATAACTTGATTTTACAAACAGCAACACATGCAAGTGTTGATTATATGACCCGTCTTGTTCGTTAACTGTTATCTCCGTTGACCGCAAATAACCCAACAAATTTTGTACAACTTTTTTATACCGTGTTAATTTATTAAAAGCTTTCGTCATTGCTCTTAATGACTGCTTTAATTCTTCCGCCGTCATCACATTTTTTACCGTCAAGGTTAAAAATAAAAAGCGACCAGTTGGTTCACGCTTAACAGTTTCCGCAATAATTTGTTTTAACTGGCTCGAGTTTTTCATGCTCTT
>NZ_JBMNVY010000072.1:0-3174 GCF_049745435.1 Lactiplantibacillus sp. YT640 | reverse complement strand
AGCGTATTTGATTACGGTGATGACCAAAATATTGACCCCGGGTGAACATGATCAAATTACTGGTCAGTGAGCTAACTGTTACTTGATATAAACTAAAGCCACTTCTGTACTTAGCGGTCATTTGAACGCTAAGTACAGAAGTGGCTTTGGTCGTTGCTACGCGTGTTCGTTTGTTAATCTGCTAGTATCGTCATTTTATTCAACAAACTAGTTTGTAACTGGCTGAGTGTGGTCNGGTCATTTGAACGCTAAGTACAGAAGTGGCTTTGGTCGTTGCTACGCGTGTTCGTTTGTTAATCTGCTAGTATCGTCATTTTATTCAACAAACTAGTTTGTAACTGGCTGAGTGTGGTCGTCATGTAGACCGGGTAAAGATCTGGGTTGACGAGCCGCTGGGTTGTTCGTGGGAGCTCGGCAAGTTTAGCCTGGGTCGTTGCCTGAATGGTTGTAAGAACCTGTCTAATATCTTTTGAGCATCACAATCAAATAAGCTAAAACAACCATTTGGCGACTAGTACTAAGATGTCGTTCGCAATTTTTCCAAAGGCGCCGACATTTATCTAGCCAACTAAAAGTACGTTCCACTAACCAGCGTTGCGGAAGCACTTCAAATTTATGTAATTCATTACGCTTAGCCACCTGTACGGTGGCTTTTAAATTGGAATGAACAGCGGCGGAAAAGTTGTTCCCAGTGTACCCACCATCAACTAGTACTGTTTTGACGTGATTAAGATGTTCACGATATAACGTCAACATAGCAATGGCTCCTTGACGATCAGACACATTAGCCGTAGTAATGTGAATAGCTTGTGGTAAACCATTGATATCAACTGCTAAATGGCGCTTAATATCGGAAACTTTTTTACCTGCATCATAACCTTTATGCTCAGCAGTATCTGCATTTTTTACGCTTTGGGCATCGATTATAATAAATGTCGTTTTGGCTGAGCGTGATTGTAAATTACGCTGTTGAGCGATAATTTTTTTAAACAGTTATCAAGTAGCGATGCCTCTGTGACAAAAGGCGATGCAGACCAAAGCTTGTAGTAATTATAGACGGAATGCCATTCAGGAAAATCACTTGGAACTTGTCGCCATTGACAACCTGTTTTTAGGACATAGATAATCGCACAGAAGACCTCGTAGAGGTCATATTTTCGGGGCCTAGTTTGTTTTCGAAAACTTTCTAGCTCTGGTCGAATCTGTTCAAATTGTTTGCGGGTAATATTGCTTGGATAGTTTTTCATGGCTAAAACTCACTTTTTAATAAAACTATATCAGATTTTTTAGATATTAGACAGGTTCTAAGCAAGTCGCCTTACGGGACATACTCTGAAAGGTATGATGAGTTTTAAGCGTTTTTTGCCACTGCTTATGTTGGTACTGAAATCCTTGATCTGTGTGTACCGTTGTTCGATAAGGAAGCTCAGGTAGTCCATCTAATGCTTCTTTTAGTGGCTTCAACGCAAACTCAAGAGTTGGATGTGCACTAATGTTAAATGCCAAAATTTCACCCGAAAATAAATCCATGATGGGCTCTAAATAGATTCGTTCACTTTGACTCATCTGACCGTATCGAAATTCACTAACGTCGGCGACAAGTTTTTGATATGGTCGATCTGTCTTGAATCGCCGGTGTAACTTGTTTTTGGCGATTCTACCAACAACTCCTTTGTATGAGTTATATTTACGAGTTTGCTTATTAAAGGCCTGACATGTCCAGCCTTGTTCCTTCATAATTCGGAGGACGCGTTTGTGATTAACTTTAAATCCCTGTTCATGCATAACTAACGTTATGCGACGGTAACCGTATTTTTGAGTATACTTGGCATCTGTTTGGCGAATTTCATCAATGGCTTGGATAACCTGGTCATCATCATATTTTCGTCCCTGGCTGTGCTTAGTGTAATAGTACGTGCTACGTGGTATCTTAACGGCTTTGAGGATAAAACTAATCGACGTTTTGAAGACTCGCCTCAGATCATCAATTAAGGTCACGGTTTCGCGTGAGCTGATTTTTCGTGATCTAAGGCATCGAGTTTTTTTAGGAATTCATTCTCGATTCTTAACATCTTATTTTCTTGCTTGAGTTGCTTTAACTCATCTTTATCGTGGCGTGCTTGAATTTGTGCTGTTGTGGGTTTGGTTACTTTTTTATACTTATGCTTAGCCATAGTCTTTGAATCTCCTCTCACTCTATTTAGGCCACTGAGTCCCTTTAAATCAAACTTTCTTTGCCATTGCCAGATAGTACTTGGTGAAGAGAGATTGAAGTGTAGTGCTGTTTCTGAAAGCGAAGCTTGGTGCTGTTGTTTCCAGTTTAATACTTCTATCTTGAACTCACTAGAGTATTCCAAGTTCATAGGTCTCGGTTTTAATCCTGCAATGCCAAAATTATTAAAGCGATGAACCCATAGGAGAATCGTTTCATTGTTGGCAATATGGTATTTTCTGGCCAATTGAATGGAACTAATACCCGTTAAATATTGTGTCACAATAGAAATTCGTAACTCTAAATTAAATTTAGTCATAATAAAACCCCCGAGATTGTTGTCCAATCTCGGGGGTTCACTTCAACCTCGTGATGAGATGAGTGGCTTTTTGGTTGTGCCAATTTTGTAGGATTGGTAGATTGCAAATTTAATCCGAATTTTTGGACAAATTTGTCAGCATAACCTGATACGGTGTTTGCCAGTCGAGTATTTTAAGCGGTCGCTGGTTAATTTGGAGTAACGTCGTCGTTAAATCTTGAGCACTAATGTGCTCAAAACGAGTCCCTTTAGGATAAAAATAAACTCAATTCCGATTAAAGCGTTCATTACTACCACGTTCAGCTGGAGTATAAGCATGGCAGTAATAGGTCTTAATACCATATTGTGATTCAAGTGATACTAGCCCACTAAACTCAGTGCCACGGTCCACAGTAAAGCTGTGCACCGGACCATTAAAAGTGGTTAGGAACTTAGTTAGGGCTTCATTAACAGTCGCTGTCGTCCGATCTTTTAACCGGTATGCCCAAAGGAACCGTGATTTCCGATCGATTAAAGTTAATAAAACTGCCTTACTATGCCCACGAGGACCAACGACTATATCTAGTTCAAAATCGCCGATGCGATTACGTTGATTAATCATCATGGGACGCTGTTCAATTGATCGCCCCAAAGATTGATTATA
>NZ_JBMNVY010000071.1:0-3398 GCF_049745435.1 Lactiplantibacillus sp. YT640 | reverse complement strand
GGTAATCATATTTTAGTTTTAAACTCTCAACAAGCTGGTTGATGTAACGAGCAGAATGATGCTCTTCTGGTTGGTAATCCAAGGCAATACTCAAAGTGGTTTGATTCATGTTATAATAATCTTGCATATTAGGAATGTCCTTTCGAGGATAATTTCATAGAGTATCGGGTGCGACCGATGCTCTTTTTTTATTTTCTATTATATCAAAAGCAGGTCTGGAAAAATCCGAAGATTTTTCCAGACCTGCGTTGTTTCTAGAGACTTATGTCACAGCCTCGTTTTCTTATGATTCCCAAAATTCAATTTTGAAGTTTTTGTTAGATTAGAGTGTACCCTAAATGGACAATAAACGTTATACTAAGAATATAGGAAAAAACTGAGATTCTATCGGGCACGGTAAGCGATTCTTGAATCTGTTAAAAATGTCTAATTTGAGTGTCTAATCTGTTGCCGATAATGTAGGGTCAAATTCCGAGAGGAGAAGTCGTGATGAAAATTGGGTATGCCCGAGTTAGTTCAACTGATCAGAATTTAGCGCGTCAAATCAAAGCACTTAAAAAAGCTGAGTGTGAAAAAATATTCGAAGAAAAGCAATCGGGAAAATCAACTGAGAATCGACCAGAATTGCAGGCGGCCATTGCGTATGTTCGACAGGGCGATACGCTGGTCATTGCGTCCTTGGATCGTTTGAGTCGTAACTATGATGATGCCAGTGATATCATCAAGCAGATCAGGGACAAACAAGTTAAGATGGAAGTCTTAGATGCGCCATTTCTTTCTATGCGCACTGGCGATTCAGATATGGATAAATTTATGTTTGACCTGTTAACCAAACTGCTAGCTTATATGGCCCAAACAGAACGGAAGAAAATTCGTGAGCGCCAGCGCCAAGGAATTGAAATCGCCAAAGCCAATGGGAAATATCGAGGGACACGGCCCGCTTACGCCGCAGACGCACCTAACCCACAAAAACGATTTATCTACCGCCGTATCGTTGATCAATTAAGAAACAAAGCAACCGGTGCCCCAATTAGCTATCGTGCAATTGCAGCTGAAACCGGTGTGTCGGTGCAGACAGTAATTAATATTAAAAATCGGTTGGTATAGCTGTTAAATAAGCGTCATCTGAGCACACGTTCGTTATTTGAACGCACGATTGATTGTCTGAGGGGTTGTTTGATCTGCTTAAGGATTTCATATCACGAGTAGGACTTCAGTTTAGAGATACTGATGCGATTAATATTTAGGTTACTTATTTTGCGTTCAATTAACCTAAAAAGTGAGTTAACAAAGCTTTTCGTTAATAGCTTACGGCNGATACTGATGCGATTAATATTTAGGTTACTTATTTTGCGTTCAATTAACCTAAAAAGTGAGTTAACAAAGCTTTTCGTTAATAGCTTACGGCTACTAATTTCGTTACTCACATTAATAAATGGCTTATAAGCATACATTATGATATTTTGCCACTTTCAGCTATAGATTAAAAAAAAGCAGGCCACAATTATTAAGTTATAACACTTCTCTCTACTATTTATTCTTTCTTGTGACGTTTCACTAGGTTTAGTCCTAAGTTTGAACAATTATACTGGACACCTATCTTTCTTAATATAACTCGAAACAAAAACGGCCAATAGGGTATACCCTATTGGCCGTTTTTGATCCATTATCAATGGCTTTTTAAATTAGGGCCTAGTACTTTTGGAATGGAAATACTTTCCAACACTAAAAATTCTAGACCCGTTAAAGTACTTAGCGACCGCCTTAATAGAACCATCAAACAGTTCTTTCTTAGTCAGTACAGCACCGCAGAACGGGCCGCGGTTCAACGCGTCATCATGGACATGAACGCCTCCTATCAGGCATTCGTGCACGAACTATTCCCTAACGCCGAACTCATTATTGATCGGTTCCACATTATTCAATTAATGGGCCGGACGATGGATACCATTCGCACTCAATGTTTAAAGCAACTCGACAAGCATTCGCGGGAATATAAAGTACTGAAATCACTATGGCGCCTATTCCACAAGGCCAACCCTGACGCACAAAATAGCCGCTACCTCTTCGGCCTGAATGAGTACTCGACCGAACAGAACGCTATTGATATTGGAACCGATACGTTTCCGGCCTTCAAAACAGCTTATGAAACCTACATCGATCTCCACGATGCTTTGATGGGGCGTCACGCTGATGAACTCAAGAATATCATCACTAACTATCAGCCTAACGGCACGCCCCTAGATACGGCCATGCATACCCTACGAAAGAATCTTAATGGCGTAATTAACGCCGCCAAATCGTCCTACGCTAACGGACCGATAGAGGGAATCAACCGTAAGATCAAGGAGCTCAAACGTGCTTGTTATGGCTTCTCCAATCAGGCCAATATGTTCACACGCGTCTACCAGCTGATTGCCTAGATTATCTACCACAATAACGTCACGATGGTAGGCTTATTTGTTATGCCTTCAAGTACGATATTCAGACAACACACCAGATTAAACGCCGCAACTAATAAAACAACAAAAAAGATCTCCCACACGAGGAGATCTCCAAAGGATAGAAACTATCCTTCAACACCATTTGACAAACTTCCTTTTTTATCAGCTATTGATCGGCAACTTTTTTCAATAATCGTTTCATCTCCGTGATCTCTTCACGTTGCGTTTTAGCAATCTTCTGTGCGAGGGCTTTGACTTCCGGATCGCTGAGTTGCGCGCGTTCACTGGTTAGAATCGCGGTCGAGTGATGGGGGATCATTTCTTGCAGCCAAGCTGCATCGTGCACGGTCGCTTGGCTACGAACTAGATAAAGCGAGCCAGCAAATATCACCGCACTACCAAGTAGGATCAGGCGGTTCAAACGTTTATTCTGGTACATTGACCACATGAATAACAGCATTACAATGGCCATGGTGGCGCCCATAATTAGCGCCATATACAATCGCGTTTGGCTTAGAAAAATATCATCTAATTGGAACACATTAAGGTACATTAACCCATACATAATAACTGTAGAGACAAGAATCATCAGTAAAAATTTCGTGTATTGTTTCATGACGTCCTCCTCGCTTTCGCTGGCTTTATTTTGACTGTAACAAAAAAGATAGGGTAGCGTCAAGAAACTTGAGTAAATGAAATGCCTTCGTACAGATAATATGGATCTAACTTAAATAAATGATGCTTCCTAGGTGTCCTGGAGTCGTTTGTACCCTCGGTGGATCCGCTTCAGAGACTTCTCGTTATAAACATTAAACTGAGAAACCAGGAAGCGATCCAGTGAATCTTCCGTTGAAAATTGTTCTTTGTGGTGGGTGGTGCGCTTGAGATGCTTATTAAAGTTCTCAATCAGGTTAGTGGCGTATAGTGATTGCCGGATAGCTGGTGGAAAGTCCA
>NZ_JBMNVY010000070.1:0-3590 GCF_049745435.1 Lactiplantibacillus sp. YT640 | reverse complement strand
TTTTTTTGAGCCTGCTGTACAGTTTTTTTCCTAGTTACAATGTCATGCCTTGCAGCGTTGAATAGGAGTGAAAAGCCTATTAATGCAACAATTATTAATATAAAGCCGAATGAATTGGTAACTCCAACTTCTGAAGTGAAATTTAGAAAAAAAGGGCCCAAATATTTGGAGATGAACCAACTAGATAAAATTGAAATAATAATTGTAAGAATGTTTTTAAAATAGCCATTTTCAATGATAGTATCATTTATATGGTCACATAAATATAAAAAATCAATTGTTATGAGAAAAAAAACAACTAATATTACGATTAACCATGAGTACAAGGCTGATTTAGCACCTCTTTCTATTTTTTAGATAAAAGTAAAAAACTAAAATAAGTAAAATGATAAACTAATATATATAGTTTATCATTTTGCTTATTACTTTCTATGCGTTTTGTTCAATTAACTTGCGAAAAGCTTTAGCGGCGTCTTTTGCTTCACTGTCAGTATAAGAAGGATATTTTTGTAATTTAAACTTTTTAAAAGCCAATAAAGCGGTTTTATAAGCTGCACCCCATGAACCTGTACCACCTTTTAAAAGAGTATATGTGTCGTTCTGTAGTGAATCAAGGTCATCATCAAAACGATTACTTAGGTAAGAATTAAAGCGAACGGAGCTTTCATTACCGGTGTAATAAGTTTTAATAATTTTGGATATAGTTTGGTTGTTTTGCGAATGGATTGTACTGTAAACGTTAAGTGCATCCAAATCGTCAACCAAATCTTCCCTTCCAAATTGCCCTTTATTACCTACATATGCAGTAATTGATTCATAAAAAGAGCCGTATTTTTTCTGGTTAAGATGAGCATCTTCTATACTTGTTAAAAGATCTCCACACCAGCCCCCAAGGTCCTGAATTCCTGAGGCTGACTGTGGTTCTCCCCAAAATAAAAGTGCGTTTAAAGAAGCCATCATGTGTGGTAAGCCAATTTTTATGCCAGTAGTACTATCATAAAGAGTTTCGAAGTCACTTTCTTTTGAAACATGTAATGCTGAGTTTGCGAATGCTAACCAGCTAGTATTTAATCCACCGGCCAAGGGTGCCCAACTTGGTGAAGAATAGGAAAATTGTCTATAAAATTGGGTAACAAGTTGTTCAGCAGGTGTTGAAGAGCTTTCACCGCTGATATAACTATATGCCTGGTCTTCTACTTGTTGCAGTTGGGTAAAGAAAGCAGCGTTAGGATTTATATTAACTTTGGTAACTTTAGAAACTCCGTTATCTTTACCAGAGACAGCAACTTGATCCATATCAATCCCTGTTGAAGCTCCAGTAAATTCATTGAATTGATCAAAGCTCCAATTTTCAGGCATTTTGAACCCTAAATTTCCGCTCCATCCAGAAGACATATCAGCAACAAAACTATACTTAACTAAGTGGTTTACATGCAAGCACGCATTGCGTGTTCCATAAATACCTGCTTTATATTCAGTTGATCCTATAATACCAGTAATACCCTCGAAATAGGGGACAACCGTACTACTCATGTTTCCATCTTGAATATCAACATCAACGGCAAAATAGATAACTGTCCCACTTGGTAGGCCAAGCTGACGTGCAGTATTAACGGCAATAGAAGCGTCTGCGAAACCTTGCTTGCTATTAAAATAACTTTCTTCATAACCTCCATCTTCGTAAATCGGAAAAATCTTAAGGTTAGCATCTAATAGCAGTTTAACTTCAGTGTTAGTCAAATTTTTATCTCGTTTATCAGCACCAGTCCCGACGCTTCCTGTCAAATAACGGCCGATAATGTTATAGCCAGCTGCTTTCAGTGATTTAGCCGTAGCAGCTGATGTGATTTGAGTAGCCATGTCGACACCATCTGAAGATCGGTTAGTGTTACCATTACTAGTTAATAAGCCTTTGATCACAGTTAGGTCAGCAGTTGAAGTATAAGGAGGCAACTTCATGAATTTTCTAAAGGAAACTATACCGTCGGCAACATTTTGTGTAAATTGGCCATTGAAGGCGCCTGAATAGAAACCATTAACGTAAAGACCATATTGAATAATTTTAACGATTGCCCCAGTTGCGCCAGAATTAACAGTTGGTGTTTTATTGATCGTACCAGGACCATAATAACCATTAGCAGTTCCAGTATCCATACCTTCCACTGACTGCAAAGCATAAATCAAAGCAGTGTTCGTATCCCTTTGATAAATTNTTATTGATCGTACCAGGACCATAATAACCATTAGCAGTTCCAGTATCCATACCTTCCACTGACTGCAAAGCATAAATCAAAGCAGTGTTCGTATCCCTTTGATAAATTCCATCACATGGTAAAATACCAGTGTAAGCTTGATAATCATGATTAAGCTGTTGTTGCATTGAACGGATTTTAGCGTCCCCACCAGGAACTAAAACAAACGCGCTCATTGTCAACAAGGCTTTCATAATATCCGAGTTTACATTGGCGCTGGTGTCTTTGATACCGGCGTCTTTTTTTAATTCAACGACAGCAGCAGCCGTGTTAGTAGTAAATTCTCCGGTAAAGTCTTCAGGGTTGATACCCTTACACCAAAAGCCACCTTGGATTATTTTAACAACATTGTGCTTAAAGCCAGTTTTAACTTTATTAGCAAATTGAGTATCCCATTTAGCGGCAGTTGAAGGGCCAAAATTATCAACTAGATCTGTGATACCTAATTCGTGTTGCAGGGCTCTAGTTAACCCATAAACTGTGTTCCAACCAGTATTACCGTCCTCGGGTACTTTACCAAAGCCAGAAACTTTACCGTAAGTTTTGTTGAGCCAGACTTGTGTTTCTTTTACCATTTCATCCATACATAAATCGTCCTTTCTGTGTTGTTTAGCAACCATAAGCGCCTACAACGAACAAGCTATCAAATGAGTAAGCAGTTTCTGATTCAACCTCCTTAAAAATTATTTGCTCAATATTCGAACACACGTTCGAGTAGACGGCTTAATTTTAGCACAGAAAAACAAGAAAACAAATTTTTGTCGGATTATTTTCGAACAAAAAAGATCTTCCAGGAAAATGGGAAGATCAAGTAAGCTATATATTTTTAAGGGCCCATTTTTACCAAATAGACCCTCAAAATCATTATTAAAATAACCCCCAATATCTATAATGTAGATGTTGGGGGTTATTTGTTTTTATATGGTATAAATGACTTCTCTTATTCGTCATTTTTTCGATACCTTTTAGCACGATTTTGACCAGGAAATAAACGATCATGCGATCCGACTCGAATGCCAATTAAGACTAGTTCATCTGTATCAATCGTATAAACCACCAGGACATCGTTAGTTTCGCTTGGTGTTTTGTTTTTCGGGGTATCTCGTAAGTGAAATTCATTATAACCGCTCATTCGCCGATTAAGCTCATGATCTTCAAATTCTGGTGGTAATTGTTGTTGTTCGAGCAATAGGTCAATGGCTGCTCGAACTTCGTCAATAATAGTTTTATCTAAACTGGCTAATCGCTTTAGGTCAGCATTAAAGGTTGCACGTGGTTTAAATCTTAGTTTTTTCATTATTTAAACTGACCCCAATAATCATCATCTGATTCAACAAT